>JAUSPI010000220.1 GCA_030655775.1 Syntrophales bacterium | reverse complement strand
AATAGGATATGTAAATATTATCAGTGCGTTACTGTACTTTATACGCCCATACAAGTCAAGCATTATTTTCGTTTATTTCTTGTATATTCAGCAGGTTAAATCTTGTTTTGACCTGTCGAGGATTAAATCAACAGAATCATCTAAGTTGACAATAAAATCCTTTTGAATCAAGAAGTATATTGGAGAGATGAACAGTGGTCAAGCAAGAAAACGTTTTGCTGTCTTTGTCATTTCCGATTGGGTCGGGAGTAACATTTCTTCAAGACAAGCTCAGCTCTGTTCGTAAAATCAATAGTGGACTTTATAAGAAATCAAAGGTAAAATTTATCAAAATAGACTTGAAAGTTGTTTTTATGGCAAGGGGGAGAATAAATGCTTAAAGCCAAGGATTTTATGACAGAAGAGGTAATTACAGTTCGTCCCGAAACGGGAATTGTTCAGGCCGCGAAGTTGATGCTTAAATACCACTTTAATGGTTTACCTGTAGTTGATGAAGATAATCGTTTGGTGGGAATTATTTGTCAGGATGACCTGATTGCCCAGCAAAGAGAGATTCCCCTGCCTTCTTTCTTCATTCTGCTCGACAGTGTTATTCCTTTAAGTTCCCATAAAAATATTGAGAAAGAAGTAAAGAAAATGGCTGCCATCACGGTAGCAGAAGCCATGACCCCTAATCCTGTAACGGTTGATCCGGAGACCAGCCTGGAAAACATTGCCACACTGATGGTGAAGAACAACATACACACTTTGCCTGTCATGGATCAAGGTAAGATGGTCGGTATTATAGGCAAGGAGGATATCCTGCGCACTCTTATGCCCGGTGGCGAAAAAGAAGATTAAACTGATGATGCTTACCGTATATACGTCTTTAACATTTTCGACGGAATGTCGGGCAATAATTCGTAATTGGTAAGACACGCGGGTACATATTCGTATTCGGGGGACAGTATACATATTCTTGTCTCTTTTCTTCGGAAAATAGATATGCTGTCCCCTAAATTTCGTTATTAAAGGTAACCCGATGCCTGTCTTTGCCTGACGGCAACAAATGACAGCAACGCAACATCATGAAGCTACAAAGGGAGGAAAACGGCATGGCCAAATCAGAAGATGCAAAAAAACAGGAGAAGAAAAAACCACAGAAAACAGCCAAAGAGAAGAGGCAGGCAAAGCAGGAAAAGAAAAAGAGCAAATAGCTAATCAGAGAAACAAACGGGGTAAGGTTTCAACATTCAACAATTAGCACAGTAATTTGTGAAGCTCCCCGCCCACAGGGCGGGACTTGCGGGCGCGCTCCCGGTCAAATGTTGAGACCCGACCAGCCTTTCTCTCTTTCCTGCTCTTGTCTATTCGTCTGTTTCGGATTTCTTCTTCTTTTTCTTCTTTTCTTTGCCCTTTTCGGGTGCGCTTCTGGTGAAGAGATTGAAAGTTTTACGATAACCTGTGACGACATATTGTAATCGTTTCCAGTTAAGTTCATTTTGTTACGTACTAAGCAGCTCTCCTAAACTGTAAAATTGACGACGATGTTACGATATTGGTTCTCTGTACGCAATTTATGGGATGGATTTATCCCGTTTCCTTATTTATGTCTTCCTGTAACAAAGCATCCGGCAATTTTGATAGAGATCCAGCCTTTTAAACAGTAATCCTTATTGACTGAAATCTACAATCAGATAAAAACAGGAAATAGTGCTGATAAAAAGTATCAACCATCATCTTGTGCATATGTCTGCAAAATTTTTTGCAAGCGAAGGCACTATATTGGTTACGTATCATTTCCGACCAGATGACCGCTTTATCGGAGTGTGAATAAATTATTGAAATATAATGAAATATGCCCTGACTTTGCGTAAATAGTAAAGTATTGCTTTTTTGTATCCTGTGCCTTATAATGGTTTTTAGTCAGTATGGTACAGTTAAAGTTGAGGTATAACAATTTGAAGTGCAAAGGCGATCACCATGCTCTTTAGAGTCTTGGTGGTTTTTTTATTTCTGTCATATTGGTAAATCGACTTTATGATGGTTGTAATGACCTTACAAGGTGGAGATGAATGTTTGTTTTTGTTTCCAAGATTGTGAACTTGAAGGTGAGTTGAAATGGCTGAAGATCTTTTGAGTATGAACAAAGACTTAACAGAGACATTAGCACCCGAGTTACGTGCGAGTAGAATATTTGAGATAAGCGGCACAAAATTTGATCCTGATGCTGCCGCTGACCTATGGCCGAAAATTTTGCAGCATAAATGGCTCATGTCTGAAAAGCTTGGTCGGGATGTTGGCTTGCGGGTCGCATGCACCGATTTTCTCGAAAATATGGAGCAGGCAAGTGAGGAATACTTGGCCTATAAGCGGAGGGACATCCTGAATGAGATGGGAGCTCAGACCAGCAGAAAAGAAATATGGGATACCATCTCCGATTCGCAGCCTCCAAAACAGTTAGTTCAGAGGAAAATCATACTCCCGTTGACAGAGCGAGATCTTTCGAAAAAGCATGGGGTTGTTCCTCCCAAGACTATTATTTTTTTTGGACCTCCCGGTACGGGAAAAACTCATTTTGCCAGAGCAATAGCCGGGGTCCTTTCCTGGTGGTTCATTGAAATTGCTCCAAGCATGCTGATGGTTGACGGAACCGAAAGGGTGGGCGCTAACCTGCGTATGATAATGGAAAAGGCACGAAACCTGGAGGAAGCTGTCATCTTTATCGATGAGTTTGAAGAGATTGCAGGCAGTCGTGACGAGGCAAGCCGAATTGATAAGTCTATTACAAATGAATTTCTCAAGCAGGTGCCGCTGCTTAAAAACCAGGGGAACAATATACTCTTCATTTGCGCTACGAATTATATCAGGCAACTCGATGCCGCACTGCTTCGCCCGGGAAGATTTGATTGTATTATTCCTGTGGGTGGTTTAAACGAAGATGAGAGAAAAACTATTCTGGGAAACTACCTCTCCAAGCTTCATACAGGGGAAATCGATCTTGAGCGTATCATAAAAAAGATGACATCTCAATTTACACCGGCTGATATGGAGTATCTCTTCCAGCAAGTTGCGCAGTTTGCCTTTGAGCAGGAACTTGCTACGAAGCGTGATTATTGGGTAACTACGGAAACTATTTTTGAGATTATGCCAAAAATCCATCCGTCTCTGACTGATAAAATTATCGAAGAGTTTGAAAAAGACAGTATCACCTATTCCCGCGTGTAGAAGACGTGTCTGCCGCACCATAATTTTCATGAAAGCGATAAGTGAGATCAAAATCAGGATATATGATTTCAAAGTCACATGCCCAGTAACCGGACCGGTTCATTGATTACAGATAGAAGGGTGCTACGACTAAGAAGCTCGACTATCCATCTCACGAACTCATGCACATCTTCCTGAAAGCAATGATTGACGGATTTTGAGAACCATGCGAGAGTACAAACAGTAATGTTTGAAGTACTGTGGCACCGCCGGGAAACCAGGCGGCAAACGGAGAAAATAATATGAAACTTAAAAAGTATTCCACAAGATTAGCCATATTGCTGCTATCTTGTTTCTTGTCGGCCTGCGCCTTATCTAAAGATATCAAGTTAAGCAGCTATGCCCAGAAACAGCAGATCCATGAAATCATTAATATGCTCCAACCAGAACTTGATGAAGGCGGTACGCTGTCTTCCTTCCAGCTTTATTTACTGGCCGCCTCTTACAATGGAATTCGCAACTACAGCAAAGCGCTCGCCACAACAGACCTGCTGCAAAAGCAGATCGATCAGGGCGAGAGAACTTATGTCGGTTCCGATCTCACCGTTTATCCGCAAATCCTTCGCGGTTCTGTTTATCTGGACCAGGGGGAGCCTCAGAAGGCCATTCAGGAAGGCGCCCTTGCTTATAAACTATTGCATGAAGGGGGACGTGAGAAAAGTACATTTTATACATCTCAACTGATCGACATTTATGATGTTCTTGGTGTTGCTCATGCCCTGACCGGAAATAAGGCGGATGCTCAAAAAATTGCTGATTCACTGCAAAATATAAGCATCACAGACATGAACGTCATGAACGGCCCCCCAAAATACAGCGCACTGGCGCGGATTTACATGGCATTGAAAGAATATGACAATGCTCTGGCTGCCATCAAGCACCCGGATGCAAAAGTAACGGGGTTAATTACAGCATTCTTCGATCAGACCTTCCAGGAGATACCCAAACTTTATATCTTATCGAAAAGTCTTTACGAAACCGGAAACATAAAGGAAGCAACAGAAGGATATGACCAGCTTTTAGGACATCCGCAGATTGAGCAGATCGGCGGCATTTACTGGATTGTGCTGCTGGATCGGGCCAAAATTGCTTTGGCCGAAGGCCGGAAAAGCACTGCGGAAGACATGCTCAAAAAAGCAATTGACGTCATTGAAAAGCAGCGCTCTTCGATTAATTCCGAAGCGGGACGCATCGGCTTTGTCGGCGATAAACAAACGGCTTACGCTGAATTGACGGCGCTGCTTCTTGCTGACGGCCGTTACGCAGAAGCGTTTGCTTACGTGGAGCGTGCCAAAGCCCGCGCCCTGGTGGACTTACTTGCTTCGCAAAAGGACATAAACGTCCGCGGCGGACAGACAGAGCAAATCAAAACAACTTTGGCCCAGCTTGATAAGGTCGAAGATAATTTAGCTGTTGTGGCGCAAGTCGAGGACAAAGAAAATCAGAAAAAAAGCCGTGCTGTCGTTTTAGCACTGAAAAAAGATCTGCAGGAAAAAGCGCCGGAACTGGCGGCTCTCGTTTCCGTAACCACACCGGCGACGGCGGAGATCCAAAACAAGATTAAAGACGATGAAACACTGCTGGAATATTATTGCGCGGGCAAAGAATGGTATGTTTTTATTTTAACAGGCAAGACAATTGTGGCGCAGAAGCTGCCGGTAGCGGATTTGGAAAATAATATTGATGGCCTGCGCAAAAATATTACGACACGAAATTTGCCGGAATTCAACCAATACAGCCGGACGCTATACCGCCAAATATTTACTTTGGCAGCTCCCGCAATTAAAACAAAAAAACTGATTATCGTTCCACATGGCTCTTTACACTATTTGCCTTTTGCCGCCCTTTCCGACAGCAACGAATACCTGATTGACCGCTTCAGCATACGGATGCTGCCCAGCGCCAGCGTTCTGAGTTTCCTCAAGGAGCGGGCGAAGCAAGAAGATAGAGGCGCCCTGATTTTCGGCAATCCGAAGCTGGACGATCCGAAATATGATTTGAAATTCGCGCAGGACGAGGCCCTGGCCATTGGCAAGATCATTCCAAAATCCAATGTTCTTTTACGCAGTGAGGCATCAAAAACCAATCTGCTAAATTTTGGGAGCAAATATTCCGTCATTCATCTGGCTGTCCATGGCGTATTTGATCTGGATAAGCCGCTTAATTCAGCGCTGCTGCTGGCCGCAGATAGAAATAATGATGGACTATTGAGAGCAGCTGACCTTTATAATTTATCTTTGAGCGCCGATTTGGTCACTCTCAGCGCCTGTGAAACGGCTCTGGGAAAAGTGGCAACAGGAGATGATGTTGTCGGCTTTACTCGCGGCTTCCTTTATGCCGGAGCGCGCTCGTTGATATCCAGCTTATGGCAGGTGGATGACGAGGCAACCCGCGATTTGATGGTTAATTTTTATACCAATCTATCGAAGATGAGCAAAGATGACGCCTTGCAACAGGCGCAGCTCAAAGTTAAAAAACAATACCCGCAGCCCTTTTACTGGGCAGCGTTTTTACTCACCGGAAGTGCGATGTAAAAAAAGCTAAGCACTAAAAGTTCCCCCGATATGATTACGTTATTAAATACCGGCTCATTGTATAGGAGAATAATAGGGTCAGGTCCGTTTTGTTGTCATATCGAAGATTTCAAGCGATATTCTGCACTTTTGTTAGCCGATATAGGTTGTGGACTTGTAGGTGTTTTCTTCATTGAGCTAAGTTCAGATAGCCGTCATATACCTTGATCAATACCATCAAATTCAAAAATTACATACAGCTTTATTATACCTTCGATTAGTATCCTAACTCCTGCAGTAGTGACAGCTGCTATCCATCAACAGAGACGAGCTATATGGAATTGACGGACGTTGAGTAGAAACAGGCCGTATCATGTAAGAAAAGCGGCTGTCCCCGATCCCATACAATTAAACGACGGAATGCTTTACATGCACCCCCCAAAATAAACCTTCCAAACAGTCTAATTAATGTGTATAATATGAACAAATAATACACATAAGAGGCAAGAAATGAGAACAAATGTAGTCATTGATGACGATCTGATGGAAGCCGCCATAAAGGTGTCCGGCCTGAAAACAAAAAAAGCTGCCATAGAAGAGGGGTTGAAATTGCTGGTGCAAGTGAAAGGCCAGAAAGAAATCAAGGGTTTTCGAGGGAAGCTCAAGTGGACCGGTAATCTCGACGAGATGAGGTTAGACAAATGATTCTCGTAGATTCCTCTGTCTGGATCGACTACTTCAACGGCAACAAAACGGCACAGACGGACTGGCTTGATTCTTCACTTGGAAATACACCCATTATAATAGGCGGTCTCATCCTGACCGAAGTACTTCAGGGATTTCAACGCGATAAGGACTTCAAAATTGCAAGGGATCTTCTTTTACGCATTCCATTTATGCCAATGGGGGGAAAGGTATTGGCCTTAGAGAGCGCAATGAACTATAGACTTCTGAGGAGAAAAGGCGTGACTGTGAGAAAAACCACAGACGTCATGATTGGAACTTTTTGTATCCACTACCAGCTACCATTGCTGCATGACGACAGAGATTTCGATCCGATGGTGAAGTTCCTGGGACTGGAGACAATCGACACATAACCAGTGCTTCACCGGATCGTCCAAAAAACAGGCTTCCGGAAAGCTTTGCGTTCCATAAAATGTGCAAAGGGAATCAATATAATAACTCCATAGCCAATTCTTAAAGTCCATGTATCTGCCATCTCTCAACAGAGACGAGCTATGTGGAATTGACGGACGTTGAATAGAAACAGACGTATCATGTAAGAAATAAGCGGCTGTCCCCGATCTCATAATCATATATAAAGCAGTAAACGGGCCCCATGGATGAGGCCTTTTTTGTCGGAAGATTTCCATAGCAGCAGACAGACAGGCGAACGTAAAATAAATTTCTTGCAACGTCTCAATACCTTTGTTAGATGACAATCATCGCACTTATACGGATGAGCTTATTTTTATGAAGAATGTCTTTACTGTCACTGAATTGACGACCAGCATAAAAGTTCTACTGGAGTCGAGTTTCGATGCGGTCTGGGTCGAGGGTGAAATTTCCAACCTGCGCCGGCCCGGCTCCGGTCATCTATACTTTACGCTCAAGGACGAGAATAGCCAGATACGGGCGGTCATCTTCCGCCAGTTCTCTAAAATGGTACCATTCGATATTGACGATGGAATGAACGTCATTTGCAGGGCACGGCTCAGCGTCTATCAGCCGAGAGGGGAATATCAACTGATCGTTGACGCTATCGAACCGAAAGGCATCGGCGCCCTCCAATTAGCCTTCGAACAGCTCAAGGCGCGCCTGGAGAAGGAGGGTCTCTTTGATCCGTCCCATAAGAAATTGACTCCTTTCCTTCCCCGTAGAATCGGGGTTGTCACATCACCGACGGGCGCCGCTATCAGGGACATTCTCAACGTCACAAAAAGGAGGTTTTCTTCTGTCGACATACTGATTGCCCCGGTAAGGGTACAGGGAACGGAAGCTCCACCTGAGATAATCGAGGCTTTAGCCGATCTGAATGCAATTCCCGATATTGACGTTATCATCCTGGCCAGGGGGGGCGGATCTCTTGAAGACCTTGCCCCGTTCAATGATGAAGGGGTTGCGAGGAGTATCTTTAATTCCAGAATCCCCGTTATCTCGGCCGTCGGTCACGAGATTGACTTCACCATTGCGGATTTCGTCGCCGATCTCAGGGCACCGACACCTTCCGCGGCTGCCGAGCTGGTTGTACCGATGAGACGTGAACTGATTGAATCGCTGGAGAACCTCCGTGTGAGGATGATCGGCAACAACCGCAGGGTAAAGAATATGTTGAGAGAAAAGATCTTTCTCCTCAGAGAGCGGATCAGAGATCCCCGGAGGAAGATTGCCGATATGCGCATAGGCATTGACGATATAACTGCCCGGTTTACAACCGTAACCGCCCGTGAACTGGACGGGCGGAAGAGCATCGTGCACAATCTGGGGGGAAATCTCATATACATGAGTCCGATGACGGACGTACGGGACAACAAGCTCATACTTGAAAATCTGGAAAAAAGCATGACAGCCGGGCTTTTTTACTACATGGATACCTTGAAAAACAGGGTTGAAGGCAACCTGTCGATGCTTGACATGCTGAGCCCTCTCTCCGTGCTAAAGAGGGGCTACGGCATCGCCAAAAAACTCCCTGAGGGCAGCATCATTAAAGAGTCAAGTGCGGTAACTGTTGGAGACGATGTTTCCGTAAAGGTCTCATCGGGAAGCTTTAACGCTAAGGTTACAGAGGTTTTACCGGAGTGATAGAAAATGGCAGAAGAAAAATTTGAAGAGGCATTGAAAAAGTTAGAAGACACTGTAAGGGAGATGGAAAGCGGGGACCTGACCCTGGAGGAATCCCTCAAATCTTTTGAAGAAGGGATCAGACTCTCACGGTTCTGCGCCAAAAAGCTCGATGAAGCGGAGAGGCGGATAGAAGTCCTTCTCAAGAATGAAGAGGGATTGGATATTCAGCCCTTCAAGGGGGAGGATAAAAGTGACCCCTGAAAAGAAAATATCCCTGGATGACTATCTGAAGGCGAGAAAAAATATCGTCGATGAAGCCCTTGACAGGTACCTTCCCGGAGAGGATACTTTTCCGTCCACCATTTTTAAATCTGTAAGGTACAGCGTATTTGCCGGAGGAAAAAGGCTACGGCCGATCTTGTGCATGGCCTCCGCGGAAGCCGTTGGGGGAAACATTGAAACAGTGCTTCCTGTGGCCTGTGCGTTAGAGCTGATTCACACCTACTCCCTGATCCACGATGATCTCCCCGTCATTGATGACGACGATTACAGGAGGGGAAAGCCCACAAACCACAAGGTATTCGGCGAAGATATCGCCATTCTGGCCGGTGACGCCCTCCTCACGGAGGCCTTCCGTCTGATGTCAAAAAGAGAGTTTGTCGGCGAAACCCCTCCCGACAGACTCCTCGCCGTAATCAGCGATATCTCGGAAGCCGCAGGGTTCCTCGGTATGGTCGGCGGGCAGGTTGTTGATGTACAATCGGAGGGAAAGGAGGTTGGCGAAGAAACCCTCGATTACATCCATACGCATAAGACGGGGGCGATGATTACCACCTCTGTCAGGGCAGGCGCCGTCTTATCCGGCGCCGGCAAGAATGAGATTGACGCCCTTTCAGATTACGGCAGGAACATCGGACTTGCCTTTCAGATAGCGGACGATATTCTTGACGTTGAGGGGGATCAGGAAACACTTGGCAAGGATATAGGAAGTGACCGGTCGCGCGGCAAGGTTACGTTTCCTGCCCTTTTCGGTCTTGAAGCATCGAGGAAAAAGGCCCGTGAACTTGTGGATAACGCCCTGTCAGATATCGCACAATTCGACAGCAGGGCAGAACCCCTGAGAATGATAGCAAAATATATAATTGAAAGAAGATCGTGAACAAATAGTTCCGAGTTTCAAGTTTAAAGTTAAAAACACGAAACCCGAAACTATAAACTTTGAACTTTAAACTCGGAACTTAACATGGACAGCATATTAGAAAAAATTGATTTCCCCCACGACATCAAAAAGCTTGGATTTGCCGAATTAAACGTCCTGGCAGGGGAAATCAGGGGAAAAATAATTGAAACAGTCTCCAAAAGCGGCGGACACTTAGCCTCGTCTCTCGGTGTTGTGGAACTGACACTTGCAATCCACTATGTCTTTGACACCCCTGAGGATAAGCTTATATGGGATGTCGGGCACCAGTCCTATGCCCATAAGATAATTACCGGCAGGAAAGACCGGTTTCACACCCTCCGTCAGAAAGGGGGGTTGAGCGGTTTTCCCAGGAGGGAAGAGAGCGACTACGACGTCTTCAATGTCGGTCACAGCAGTACATCGATATCCGCCGCCGCCGGTATCGCCGAGGCCAGATGTCTCAAAAACGAGGGCTTCAAGGTGATTGCCGTAATCGGTGATGGTTCGATGACTGCCGGAATGGCCTTTGAGGGATTGAACTGGACAGGCGGCAGAAATAAGGATCTTTTAATTATACTCAATGACAACGAAATGTCCATTTCTCCCAATGTGGGTGCCATGTCGTCCTATTTGAACCGTCTCATGACGGGGCAACGTATCACGAAAATGAGATCTGAGATTAAGAACTTTATAAAAACAATACCGGGTATCGGGGACAAGATGCTGAAGTTTACAAGACAGGCAGAAGAATCGCTGAAAGCATTTTTCGTCCCGGGTGTCATCTTTGAAGAACTTGGTTTCCAGTACGTAGGCCCGCTTGAAGGGCACAGACTGGATCACCTGATAAAAAACCTGGAAAACGTAAAGAAGCTCAACAGGCCTGTCCTGGTTCACGTTATCACTAAAAAAGGAAAGGGATACAAGTTCGCAGAGGAGGAACCATCGAGATTTCATGGTATCGGTCCTTTCGACATAACTACCGGCACAAACCTCGTAGACAGTAATTCTGACCCGTCTTATACGGAAATGTTCGGGAAAACGATGGTGAAACTGGCCCGTGAAGATTCAAGGATCGTCGCAATAACGGCTGCTATGACTCACGGGACGGGACTTGAGCAATTTGCAGAAGAGATGCCTGGCAGGTTTTATGACGTCGGTATAGCGGAACAGCACGGGGCTACATTTGCTGCCGGTCTCGCCACTGAAGGGTTTATACCGGTGGTAACAATCTATTCGACCTTCATGCAGAGGGCATATGACCAGGTACTCCATGATATCTGTGCCCAGAAACTACCGGTGGTTCTTGCTCTCGATCGGGGGGGATTCGTCGGAAAAGATGGTGCCACTCATCACGGTCTGTTCGATTATTCCTACCTGAGATCAATTCCCAATATTGTTGTTATGGCCCCAAAAGATGAAAATGAATTCCAGCACATGCTTAAAACCGCCGTTGAGTGTGGATGTCCAGCATCGGTGAGATATCCCCGGGGAAGGGGGGTCGGTGTTTCTATTGACGACACACCAAGGTCTCTTGAGATCGGAAAGGGTGAAGTTATTCTTGATGGAAGCGACATCGCAATCGTCGCTATAGGGTCTACTGTATGTTCTGCCGTTGCCGCCGCTGAAAATCTAAAAGACGAAGGGATAAGTGCAATGGTCATCAATAGCCGCTTTGTAAAGCCCCTTGACGAAGAACTTTTGTGCGATGTTGCTAAATCTATAAAGAAGGTCATTACCGTTGAGGAAAATGTCTTGATGGGGGGCTTCGGGAGCGCTGTCCTTGAGCTGTTTGAAAAAGCGGGGATATATGATGTTACCGTAAAAAGACTTGGAATCAAGGATGAGTTTGTGGAACACGCAACTCAGACAGAATTGAGAAGCATGTACGGTATTGACGAGGACGGTATTGCGAACACTGTCCGTAAGATGATGGGTAAATGAGTTTCAAGTTTGAGGTTTCAAGTTTGAAGTCCAGGGTCTTGAAACCTTTTACAAGCTCGAAACTTTAGACTTTAAACTTTGATGGTTTCGTAAAAAGTCATTTTGTACGTCACTCCCGTGAAAGCGGGAGTCTATAACAGATTGAATTTACTGGATTCCCGCTTTCGCGGGAATGACGAAAAGGGTAGAAATTTGACTTTTTACGAGATTGTCAACTTTAAACTTTAGACTTTAAACTTGAAGATAAGATTAGACAGACTTCTGGTTGAGAGAGATATCTCCCCGACGCGTGAAAGGGCGAAGGCGCTTATCCTGTCCGGTGCCGTCATCGTCGGGGAACACAGGATTGACAAAGCGGGCACCCTCGTTCCCAGAGATGCCAAGATAAGGATAAAGGGAGAGGATAACCCTTACGTCAGCAGGGGAGGCTTGAAACTCAAGGGAGCGCTAACCGAGTTCGGCATTGATGTAGCAGGTTTTGCAGCCCTCGATATCGGAGCCTCAACAGGCGGTTTTACAGACTGCCTGCTTCAGGAAGGGGCAAGAAAGGTATATGCAGTCGATGTAGGTTACGGCCAGCTTGCCTGGAAGCTGAGAAATGATAACAGGGTAGTTGTCTTTGAAAAGACAAATATACGCTATTTTTCCGGTAGCGGGATAGACGACGAGATAGATATAGCCACCATAGATGCCTCCTTTATTTCCCTCAAGTTGGTTATTCCAGCCACGGTCAGGCTTATAAAGAAAGATGCGTTTATTCTTGCCCTCATCAAGCCACAATTTGAGGCAGGAAGGGAAGAGGTAGGGAAAAAGGGTGTGGTAAAAGACCCCGATATACATAGAAGGGTTGTTGATGAAATTGAGGAGTTTTGCAGGGAATTGGGGCTCGAAGTACTGGGAACATGTGATTCTCCCCTTTTAGGGCCTGCTGGTAATAAAGAATTTTTTATATATGTAAAAAAATAGGTTTCGGGTTCCGAGTTTTGAGTTCAAAGTTTTATCAGAACTCAGAACTCGGAAGAACTTGGAATTTTAAACAGATGGGAATCAAAATAGCCAGGACAGCAGGATTTTGTATGGGCGTGAGAAGGGCGGTCGATATGGTCCTCGACGTTGCCCAGAACAGGAATACCGGAAAGATATATACTTACGGCCCCCTCATACATAATCCACAGACTGTTGAAATCCTTAAAAAGAGGGGAATACTCCCGGTAGATAATATCGATGAAATCGAAGAAGGAACAATCATAATCAGGGCTCACGGGATATCGCCCCTCGAAAGAAAAAAGATTAAAGAAAAGAATGTAAAGATAGTCGATGTCACCTGCCCAAAGGTAGCGCGTGTGCAGGCCATAATCAAAAAACATGCATCCCTGGGTTATGCTGTCCTGATTGTGGGGGATAATGGACATCCCGAAGTCGACGGTCTGCTCGGGTACTCTGACGGAAAGGGAATCGTAATAGAAAACAGGGATGAGGTTGATGCCCTCCCCGAGCTTGAGAAGATCTGCGTTGTCGCTCAGACAACTCAGAGCACGAAGGAATACGGGGATATAATTGACAGGATTAGACAACGATTTCCACAGGTTACGGTCTTTGATACCATATGCGATTCCACTGAAAAGAGACAGGCCGAGGTTAAGGAATTGTCCGCCAAAATGGATGCTATGTTTGTTGTGGGGGGAAAGAACAGCGCTAATACCAAGAGACTGGCTACTATGTCGGAACTGCAGGGGACACCCACATTTCATATTGAAACGGCAGATGAGCTCAAGAATATAAACATAGACCGGTACAATGAAATCGGTATTTCTGCCGGGGCATCTACACCAAACTGGACAATCGAAAAGGTTGTCGATTACATTACAAGTTTTCAGGAAGAGAAGAAAAAGGGGAAAGCAAGCAGGCTGCTGAAATTCTGGATATTCGCCGTTATAACGGATATCTATTCCGCCGTGGGCGCCGGATGTCTGTCTCTGGCGAGCATTCTCCTTCAGGGATTAAATGTTAATATCTTGAATATATTGATAGCATCCTTTTATGTATATTCGATGCATGCAGTAAATAGATTCACAGACAGGAAATACAGCGGTATAGTAAGCTCATTCAGAGAAGATTCCTATCTGAAGCATGATAAGGTATACGTTACCATTGCCATTGCCTCCCTGCTTACAGCCCTGACTCTCTCCTTCATTGCCGGTTTGGCCCCATTTCTGGTTCTGCTTTCGATTTCCTGCTTTGGAGTCCTTTACAACGCTAAGATATTTCCGCGAAACTGGCGTTTCAGGAGATTGAGAGACCTCCCAGGATCCAAAAATGTTTCTGTGGCCACGGCATGGGCGATCGTAGTAGCGGTGTTTCCACAGTTAGAAATAAGCATAAGCATAACCCCGGCAATGACATTGGCTTTTCTATTCACCTTTGCCGTGGTCTTCGTCAGATCGGCCCTGTCCGACACGATCGACATTCAGAGTGACAGGCTGATCGGGAGAGAGACTATTCCTGTCGTAATAGGAGAGAAAAACACACAAAAGCTTTTAAAGGGAATATCGGGTATTACGGCCGCAATCCTTATAATTGCAAACCCCGCAGGATGGACTTCCTCTTTGAGTTTTGCCCTCCTGGCCTGTGTATTTTATATGTGGATTTGTTTCAAACTTTGTGATAGAAGATCGACGTTTTCAGGTGTTGTTCTGGAAGGTCTCCTGGAGACAAACTACATAATCGCCGGTTTGAGTACTTTTTTATGGTTAATTTTGGTGTAAGCATTCAATTCTCAGCCGCCGGCTTTCAGTAAAAATGAGAAGGGAAATAAATTTATGATTAGAAAAACATGGGTACTTTATTTTTCAATCTTGATTGTAATTGTTCTCTTTGGTTGTGGAGGCATTCGATATTCCCAGGTTGCTCCGAATGCAAAGGATTTCCATCCGAAAAAAATAGGGGTGATTCCAGTTGACGTCGGAACCTTTGAAGAAGCAAGGGGTGTTATTGATCAAATCATAGCCGGTGTTCTGGTCAAGAAAAAATGGTTTTCTGATGTTGTGGCACCTGACATGATTAATAACCGAATGCAATCAGATGATGAACTGCGAAAAACTGTTGTTGATTATTTAGCTAAACTTAAAACTGTTAATTTTTCCGATTCTGATCTGAGCATGAAGATTGGTGAAGCATACGATATTGATGCTTTCCTTATTGTTAATGTAGATTACTGGAACTACACCGTAGAAGGTGAAGACAAGGTTGCCAAGGTTGGCCTGGGACTAAAGCTGGTGCAGGCAGAAACGGGAAACATAATCTGGAAGGCAGGCCATCATGTGGCAAAAGATTACTGGTTTATAAAACCCGATCTTCCCGATGTGGCAGATGCCCTCGTAAAAGAAATGCTCGATCATATGCCGCATTAGAGTCTTTATTCTCAACAACTGCGTTTTTTGCGCAGATATTGGTACCAGTTCAAACAGCAAGATTTAGTTAAGAGTGTAAAGTGAGCTAAAGTGCCTAAAGTTAAAAAATGCGCTTTCAGCGCAGCCTGTTTCGAATTTGACCGCGCCGAAGGCGTGTACATTAACTTTAGCTCACTTTAGGCACTTCAAACTTTAGGCACTTTTGTGGTTGCGGCTTTGCCGCATTAGGTAAATGTAAATAGGGACAGCGCCTATTTACCGAGAAACTACTTGGTACAAATAAGTAAAAGTGGGGGATAAAAAAAGATGGCTTATGTGATTACTGACGAATGTATCGCCTGTGGTGCCTGTGAGGAGGAATGTCCTGTAGAAGCGATTACTGAGGGAGAGGACAAATATGTAATTAACCCGGATCTTTGTACCGAATGCGGTTCATGTGCTGATCTATGCCCTGTGGAGGCAATTGTGCCCGAAGAAGACAAATAACAGTTGACAGTTGTCAGTGAACAGGGATCAGGAAAGATTAAGGGTTAAAATCCGAAAGTCCGGCAAAAAATATAAGAGCTGATAGCTGATCCCTGCAAACAGCTACTGGAATTTATGTTAATGGGATTTTTTATAACTTTTGAGGGAATCGAAGGCTGCGGGAAGACCACCCAGATCAAAATGGGAGGAGAATATCTGAGCAGCAAAAATATCCCCTTTATCATAACCGAAGAACCAGGCGGAGTCCCACTCGGTCTGGAGATCAGGAAACTACTTCTAAATGAATCTTCTTTTGAAATATGTGCGGAATCGGAGGTTTTTCTGTTTTCTGCGGCCAGAGCTCAACATGTAAGGGATGTTATTCTGCCCACCCTTAAAGAGAAAAAATTTGTTTTGTGTGATCGTTTCTCCGATGCCACCATCGCCTACCAGGGATTTGGGCGAGGGTTGGACGTACATTTCATACAGAAGATAAATGAAACTTCAACCGGCCGACTTAAACCGGACATGACACTCCTCTTCGATACCCCTGTAGAGATCGGGCTTAAAAGAGCCATGAAACGGATATCCCGCATTGAAGGCGTCTCCAGGGAGGACCGCTTTGAGAGGGAAGAGTTGATTTTTCACAAGAAGGTCAGGGAGGGGTATCTTTCCCTCGCCAGAAATGAACCCGAAAGATTCAGAATAATAGACGGCACAAAGAGCATCGACGAAGTGCATCGTGAGGTGTGCTCCCATATGGCAACCCTGATAGATGGACGTGGGTGAATGCATGTCCTTCAAAGATATTTACGGTCAGGACAAACAGATAGCCATTCTTAAAAGCGCCATTGAAAGTGGGCGCGTCCCCCATTCTTACCTTTTTTACGGAGCAAAAGGCGTAGGAAAAAAAACGGCCGCAGAGATTTTTGCCAAAGCCTTGAACTGTTCGGAAGGCAAACTTGATTCATGCGACAGGTGCTCATCCTGCCTGAAAATAGACCACAAAAATCATCCCGACGTTATAACCATAGAACCCGAAGGAAATTTCATAAAGATAAGTGCCATAAAAGGTCTCCAACACCAGATAAAATTCAGGCCACTTGAAGGGAGTAAGAGGGTTTTCATAATAGCAGACGCCGACAGAATGAACAGCGTTTCTGCCAATTCCCTTCTAAAAACACTCGAAGAACCATCTTCTTCAAATATCTTGATATTGATTACGGCCCGTCACTACCTGCTTCCTGCAACTATACTCTCCCGATGCCAGCAGATAAGATTCAATCCGATACAAAGGGAAACAATTGCCTCATTTCTGGAAGAAAAGTTGGCTCTCGACAGGGAATCTGCCCGTTTACTTGCTTCGTCATCCGGTGGAAGTATAGGAAATGCCCTGGAAATGAATAAGGACTCATACCTGACATTCAAAAATGAGATAATCGAAAATATCTCCACCAGCAATGTCGAAGATCCACTAAAGCTTATATCTTTCATGGACAGCTTTGGGAAAAACAGGAAGGGAATTACAGAGAAGCTTGAAATATTGAAATCCTGGTATAGAGACATACTTGTCTACAAGGAAACGGGTGAAACGGAAAGTCTTATCCATCAAGATCGCATTGAAATAATAAAAAGCTTTGGGGAAAAGATGGCTGGATCGGACATTTTAAAAAGCATAAAAACGATAAATCATGCTCATAGGGCTATAGAGCAGAATGCCAATAAAGAGTTGACTTTAGAGTGGATGATATTTAAACTTGCAGAAATTATGACTACCCATGCATGAGTAGAGAGCTTTGCAAAACTGCAATTCTGGTCATTGCGAGGAGCTTTAGCGACGCGGCAATCTTATGAATTATCAATATGTTATGAGATTGCTTCGCTCGCAATGACAATATTGGTATTATGCAAAGCTCTCGAGTAGTCATGGTGAATAAGCAAAACCTTTGAAAAAGTCTTAGACTTTAAGATTGACAGTCTCGCAAAAAGTCTCAAAATGTGTCATTTGTCGTCCTGAACTCGTTTCAGGATCTCACTTGTTTCAGCATCTAAACATTTCAATAAGTTAGAGACCCTGAATGATCCTGAAACAAGTTCAGGACATGATTTTGGGTGACAAAAACTGACTTTTTACGAATACATCAAGATTAACACGTTGTGAAATCCATCCCCGGTGGATTCAGAGGCGTTTGCAGGCTTTGCAAACGTCTCTAAACTTTGCACTTTAGCGTCTCCGTACCTCAGGTACTTTAGCAACTTGCACATTTAGAGAGGAAACCGTTGAAAAACATTGTCGGTATAAAGTTTAAAGAAGAAGGAAAAAGATACAGCTTCAACGCAGAAAATCTTCAATTAAAGAAGAATGACAGAGTTGTTGTCAATACAGATAACGGTTTGACAATAGGAATTGTCGTGTCAGACGTGAAGCCCACTCCCGCACATAAATTGCCGGAAAATCTTAAAAACGTTATACGCAAAACCACTGAAGAGGATTTGAAAATAAAAGAGAAAAACCAGAAGTTTGAACAAGAGGCCTTCGGGTTTTGCCTTGCAAAGATAAGAGAAAAAAATCTTCCAATGAAGCTGGTTAATGTTGAGTGCCTCCTCGATAAAAGTAAAACCATATTCTATTTTACCGCAGAAAATAGAGTCGATTTCAGGGAACTTGTAAAAAATCTTGTCCAAAAATTCCGGACAAGGATTGAGTTAAGACAAATCGGAATAAGAAATGGAACTCGTATAATCGGTGGTATTGGAACATGCGGCAGGGAGATTTGCTGTGCCAGGTTTCTCCATAATTTTGACCGTGTATCAATAAAGATGGCAAAAGAACAGAATATGTCGCTGAATCCCGAAAAGATTTCAGGACTCTGCGGAAGACTTATGTGTTGTCTTGCATTTGAATATGACATGTATCTCGATATGAAAAAATCTCTCCCAAAATGTGGAAAGAAAGTCGTTACTTCTGAGGGACAGGGTAAGGTAATAAGACAGAATGTTTTTCAAGGGAAAATCTCCGTTGAGATAGAAGATGGAAGAGAAATAGACGTCGATATAGAAGATCTCCAATAAAGGAATGTGTTATGGAAAAAACATTTTATATTACAACTCCGATATACTACGTAAACGCCTCACCACATATCGGTCATGCTTACACCACCATAGTTGCCGATGTTATGGCAAGATTCTACCGCATGTCCGGTTACAGGACATTTTTTTTGACCGGTACCGATGAGCATGGGGACAAGATCGCCGAGGCCGCACAACATGCCAAGGAAACCCCTAAGGCATACGCAGATAAAATCAGCGCCCAATTCAGTGCTCTCTGGCCACAGCTGGCAATAACCAATGACTATTTCATCAGAACAACAGACGAAAATCACATTCATACAGTTAGATCAATCTTGCAGAAGGTTTATGATGCCGGAGATATTTATTTCGGAAAATATGAAGGGTTTTATTGCGTCGGTTGTGAACAGTTCTACAAGGAATCAGAACTGATTGATGGCAAATGTCCCGACCATCAGACAGTCCTTGAATACAGGAAAGAAAGCAATTACTTTTTCAAAATGAGTAAATATCAGGACTGGCTGATTCAATATATAAAGGACAATCCGGATTTTATAAGACCGGAAAGATATAAAAATGAAGTCCTTGCCTTCCTGAGGGAACCCTTGGAGGATCTGTGCATATCAAGACCGAAAACACGGCTTACCTGGGGCATAACCCTTCCCTTTGATGAAGATTACGTGACTTATGTCTGGTTTGACGCCCTGATAAATTACATCAGCGGTCTGGACTATCCTGATGGAGAGAAATTCAAGACTTTCTGGCATGTCTCAGAGCACCTGATAGCCAAGGATATCCTGAAACCGCACGGCATTTATTGGCCGACAATGTTAAAAGCAGCGGGCATAGAACCCTATAAACATTTGAATGTACACGGGTGGTGGAATATCGACGCGGGCAAGATGTCCAAAAGCAGGGGAACCGTGGTAAGCCCCATGGACATGAAGGATAAATACGGACTGGATGCATTCAGGTATTTTTTGCTCAGGGATATGGTCTTCGGTCTCGATTCAAATTTCAGTGAGGAGAATTTTGTCCAGAGACTCAACTCAGATCTTGCAAACGACCTGGGGAACCTGGTCAGCAGGACACTTGCAATGGCTGTAAAATACTGCGATGGAAAAGTGCCTGACGCCAACGCCTCTCAAGAAGAAGACAAAGCTCTCATTAAAACGGCAGAAAAAACCCTCTCCGAAGTGGAGTCGTCTTTTCCAAAGCTGACCTTTAATAAGGCATTGATCTCTATCTGGGATTTTATCAACACCACAAATAAATATATTGTAGAGAACGAACCCTGGTCCCTGGCAAAAGACCCCAATGCCCGGAAAAGGCTGGAGGCAGTCACATATAATCTTCTGGAAGCTCTGCGCGTGGTTGCAGTTTTAATATATCCCTTTATGCCCGACACCTCAGAGAAGATAATGAACCGAATCGGGATAGAAGATGTTCAGTTTCAGGATTTTAACAGTATACGCAACTGGGGAGGGCTAAAAAGCGGAAACTCCCTGGCCCTTGGTTCCGCTCTTTTTCCAAGGGTTGAGTCTGAAAAGAAAGAGGAAATTGCCGAAAGGAAAGAAAAGATGCAGGAGATAAGTTATGAAGATTTCCAGAAAGTGGAAATGAGGGTTGCCCGGATAATCGAGGCGGAGGCGGTTCCCAAATCGGACAAATTGCTTAAACTGAAGATCGATATCGGCGAAGAAATGACCATTGTCGCCGGTATTGCTAAAGACTACAAACCGGAAGATTTAAAAGGAAAAAAGGTGGCAGTAATAGTAAACCTGAAACCGGTAAAACTTATGGGTATGGAATCCCAAGGCATGCTCCTGACAGCGGACACAGATGATGGGCTGACTCTTTTGTCTTTTGACGGTGATGCTAAAGTGGGGGCAAAAATAAGATAAGCGTTCAGCGTTCAGCTGTCAGCTTTCAGCAATAACAAAATCAGGATTTTGGTAACATTTTAGTTATTTGGGAATCCCCCTATTCTATTTAGGATTAGGGGGATTTTCATAGCAATCGTTACTTTTTTCAAACAGATAAAGTATGACGGATTTTGGTTTTTTATTCTTTTAAGGAAACCGGAACTTTCAAAGGCACATCCACAGCTTTTACAAACTTACTAACTACATCTTTCGTATTCAACACGTTCAGCTTGTTAAACATGAAGGAGAATTTGTTTTCCAATTCGTCTCCGATTGCCTTCCGTATTTCCGAGGGTAGGCTCCACATTTCCTTTTTAAAAGGACCAAATCCTTTCTTTCTGGTTTTATAAATGAACTGCTCTTCCGTATCTTTTTCCTTCCGCTCTCCGATCAGGTCTGTCTTTATGTAATTATAGATTCTTTCTTTCAGCTCTGCAGGAAAGCTGTTGCTGTCATAAATTATATTCTGGAATCCTGTTGCCAGATGAACCTCAGAAGTTCCTGCCTGGAGAAATTTATCAAATGCCTCATCAGGAAGAGTAGAAGCCCCATGCTGAACAGCACCCGAAAGCCCATATTCAGACCTGGCGGCTCTGGAGATATTCTCCAAGGTATCAAAATCAATTTTTACCTTGGCTACAGTACCGTCCGGGAGTGGAACCCCGCCGTGCGTGGCTCCGGTTTGTACGCTGATCTTACTGATTCCTTTAAGTCCTTCTCCTCTTTTACTCAATTCTTCCAGATAACCGTCCATGAAAGCCTGCAACTCTTCAACGGTACTGTTTTTACTGCCTATCTCCCCGATCTCACCACCAACGGAAACTGTAATTCCCTCAGGTTCTATATCCCGGATCATGGCGGTCATATCGGCCGCAATGGTATAATTTTTTTCCTGCTGTTCTTTGATAGTGGGCTTGCTCAAATCCACCAATGTGGAGGTATCGATATCGATATTATAAAATCCACCTTCAATCCCTTCCTTTATTAAATCCTTGACCGCTTCAACTTCTCTGGCAGGATCCTGGGTGAACTTCTTTAAGTTGACCTGGAAATGGTCACCCTGCATAAACAGTGGTCCTCGAAACCCTGTCTTAATGGCAGCGGCAGTAATCACGGCTGTATATTCCTCCGGCCGCTGGTCAGTATATTCGATCTCTGAACGGGCAATTTCAAAGATAATCGGTCCTATATTACCCTTGACTGCGGAGCGTAAAACCGCCTGGGCAGAATCATAGGTTATCCCCCTCAAATTAATCGCTGGAACCGTGAAACCTGCCACTTCTTTTCTACCCATGGCCTCATACAGCGACTGAATGGATGCAGAGATAACTCCCAGGGCAACCCCTGCCCGCCTGATGAGCCAGATGGCTACTTCCCTTGTTCCCTCACAGGAGCTGAACACAGCGGAATATATCAGATCGTCAATTAAC
Organism: Syntrophales bacterium; assembly: GCA_030655775.1. Lineage (NCBI taxonomy): Bacteria > Pseudomonadati > Thermodesulfobacteriota > Syntrophia > Syntrophales > Syntrophales bacterium. The sequence continues at coordinate 30,997 of JAUSPI010000220.1, read as the reverse complement.
CTGCCCCGAAGTATCGCCTCATCCAATACCTTGACATCATTCTCCTCGACCTTTAATACACCTTCAACACCTTTTTTCAACTGGTCAATTTTTTCATAAATCATCGTCATCACCTCTTACCGGCTGACCTTGGATAAAGTTTTTCACTCATTTTAAGAATTCTTTTGCTTTTTCCACCTCGAAGCGGCTTCCAATATAGATGGGTGCCCGCTGATCCAGACTTTCCGGTTTCATTGACAGGATATCTTCTTTCCCGTTTGTGGCCATTCCTCCTGCCTGAGTTATAATAAATGCCATAGGCTGAAGCTCAAAAATCAGCCGCAATTTCCCCTTTGGACTTCCCTTCAAGGCAGGATAAGTAAAGAGTCCTCCCTTTTTAATTAAAATCTGATTAAAGTCAGGCACGAAACCACCACTATAACGGAGTTTGTATCCCTCACTTTCCAGATATTCTATAAATTTCAGATGCCCGGGAGTCCAGTCCCTTCGTAAACCCCCCAAACCATAAATAGACCCTCTCTCTTTTAAGGTAATATTCTCTTCTGCTAAAACATATTCCCCCTCTTTGTTGAGAACGAATTCATGGGTTCCCTTACCTGCAGAATAAATCATTGTAATAAGGGGGCCATAAGTGATGTACATTGCAGCCACAATATTGCCTTCGCCTAAAACAGGTCCGTCATGAATGCCGATAATTGTTCCTATGGCCAGATTGGTATCCACAAGAGAAGATCCGTCCAGAGGATCTGCAGTCACAAAATATTTCTCATCACCCTTTCCTACCTGTAGCACAGAATCCTGTTCTTCTGAGGCATACTCACGCACAAATCCTGAAAACTTAAGCTGACTCTGGAGTATATCATCAGCACTCCTATCCAGGGCAAGCTGTTCCTCGCCATAAATGTTTTTAAAACCGGCAAGTTTTCGGTTTGATTCATGAATCTTGGCAGAAATGTATTTCCCTGTCACCGCGATTTGCCATATCAGCCTGCGCAGATCTGTCTCAATATCGGCCATCCACATATGTCGTCGCAAATCAACAAAATCTTTAGTGGCGTCAGATATATCTTCCATGGTCAATCCTCTTGAAAATAAACCAAGTTATTGGTGCCGAAGCCGGGATTTGAACCCGGACAGGCATACACCCACTAGACCCTGAACCTAGCGCGTCTACCAATTCCGCCACTTCGGCACTCTTGAATTTTGATCTAATTTACATTGTTTTTAAGCAAATTTCAAGGGCAAATAAACTTGAATTTATTTACATTAGTGTCTTTATTCACAACAACTGCGTTTTTTGCGCAGATGTTGGTATCAGTTCAAACAGCAAGATTTAGTTAAGAGTGTAAAGTGAACTAAAGTGCCTAAAGTTAAAAAATGCGCTTTCAGCGCAGCCTGTTTCAAATTTGACCGCGCCGAAGGCGTGTACATTAACTTTAGCTCACTTTAGGCACTTTGGGGGTTGTGGCTTTGCCGCCTTAGTGTTATGATAATATGAATATGAAAATTATTAAAGGTGTGAACGAAATAATCGGGGAATTTACTAATTCTATTGTTACCATAGGCAATTTCGACGGTATACACTTGGCCCATCAAAATATATTTAAAAGAGTTACAAAAGAAGCACATGATGAAAATAGAAAGTCAGTCGTAATAACATTTAATCCCCACCCTAAAAAGGTCCTTCATCCGGAAAGGAGGCCGTTTTTTTTAATAACCTCTCTGGATGAGAAACTTAAACTTATAGAAGATCAGGGAATAGATGCCGTCCTCCTGATTGAATTCTCCATGGAGTTTGCCAAAATCACAGCCGAGGAATTCGTAAAGAATATCCTCTGGGATAGACTTCATATAAAAAAGATATTTATCGGGCATGATTATGTCTTTGGAAGGGATAAAGGGGGAAATGAAAAGTACCTCAAGTTCCTCGGCAAAAAGCTGGGATTTAAGGTAACTGTCATTAATGCAATAAAAGTCAATGATACTATAATAAGCAGTACAAACGCGCGGAATGCAATTCTCGACGGCAATGTTAAGCTGGCTGCAAGATTCCTTGGAAGGCCTTACAATCTTGGCGGCACGGTTATAAAAGGCCACCAGCGGGGCACCGGTATTGGTTTTCCCACAGCAAATATAGAACCTGACAAGGTGTTGGTTCCAGGCAGAGGCGTATACGCAATCATTGCAGAAATAGAAGGAGAAAAACATCCGGCCGTCTTAAATATAGGATTTAACCCTACCTTTTCAAATGACAAACTTTCCATAGAAGCCCATATAATTGATTTTGAGGGAAATATATTCGGAAAAAGCCTGGATGTTTTTTTTATTGACAGGATACGGGACGAAATGAAGTTTGATGGTCCTGAAAGACTTGCCGAACAGATTAAAAGGGATATAGTTAAAGCAAGGGGAATCCTGTCGCCCCATTTTTGATGGTCTCGCAAAAAGTTTCTTTTGGTCACCCAAAATCATGTCCTGAACTTGTTTCAGGATCATTCAGGGTCTCATGAGATTCTGAAATAAATTCAGAATGACAGTAGCCTTTGTGCCTTTGTGCCTTTATGCCTCTGTCACTTTGTGCCTGAGTAGTTACAAATGAAGATAAATAATCTGCATAGCTGGAATGTAACCTACAAAGAAGCAATTAATATCCAGCAAACTTTGAGAGAAAAGCTGATCCTCGATGACAAAAATATGCCCGATAAAATCAGGACAATTGCCGGAGCAGATATTTCCTATTCGAGAGGGGATAATATTTTCTTTGCTGCCGTAGTACTCCTTGAGTTTCCGTCAATGGAGATTATCGAAGAAACATCATTTACACAAAGAGTTACTTTCCCCTATATCCCCGGTCTCTTAACATTCAGAGAAGGCCCTCCACTTTTGAAGGCATTTGAAAAATTACGAAACATTCCCGATGTTGCAATATTTGACGGACAGGGAATAGCCCACCCGAGGGGTCTGGGGCTGGCTTCACATATGGGGTTGTTCCTCGATATGCCGACGATAGGTTGTGCAAAAACAAGGCTCGCCGGAAAATACAGTGAAGTAAGAAATGAGGCAGGAGATTACTCCTGGCTCGTTCTGGATAACAGAATTGTCGGTGCCGTCTTGCGCACCAGGAAGAATGTAAAACCGGTATTTATCTCCCAGGGACACAAAATTGGACTGCGGAGAGCTGTTGATATAATTTTCTCAAGCTGTACCGGCTATAAACTCCCCGAGCCCGTAAGGAAAGCACATCTGACAGTAAACAGAATGAGAACGAAAATGATTGCTGTTCAGCAAAAAATAGCTTAAATGTAGATATTCAGATACGTTAATGTAACATGAAAGAACGTTTTCTATAAAGGCGAGAATCTCACAATGAATAAAAAGTATATTATTATTGCCGTTGTTGCAGTAGCGGTGCTGATCGGCTGGCAAATTTCTCAAAAAATCCTTCATTCAACGAAACCCTCAGTACGACAGCAAAACATTTCCGTAGCAGTCGAGGTAACGCCCGTCAAGAAGGCGACAATCAGGGAAGTCGGAATTTACTCCGGCACGTTGTTGCCCGAGTCTCAATTCATAGTTGCTCCCAAAATAACTGGGAAGTTGGAAAAGATTTATGTCGACATCGGCGACGAGGTCAAACAGGGCCAGTTGATCGCTCTTATCGATGACGATGAGTCTGTTCAGCAGGTTGATCAGGCGAGGGCCGAACTCGATGTGGCCAGGGCAAACATAGAGGAAAAGCGCAGCGGCCTGAATCTTGCGCGGCGTGAATTTGAGCGGGCGAAAGCCCTTCGGGAAAAGAAAATCGTCTCTGAATCCGAACTCGATGCGGCCGAAGCCCAGTACAAGGCCGCTCTTGCCAAACAAAAGGTCGTAGTGGCTCAGGTTGCCCAGAAGGAGTCGGAGCTGAAAACCGCCCAGGTTCGTCTGGACTATACGCGCATCAGGGCTTCGTGGCAGAATGGCAGCCAGTCCAGAGTCGTGAGCGAACGTTATGTCGATGAAGGCGCCATGCTGACGGCCAATGCACCCATTGCATCGATCATAGATATCCGTACGCTCAAAGCCGTGATTCACGTTATCGAACGGGACTATCCGCGAGTCAGGGCGGGACAGGGTGCCGTCACTACCACCGATGCATATCCCGACAGAATATTTACCGGCACTATTGAACGCATCGCACCTATTTTGAAGGAAGCCTCTCGTCAGGCGAGGGTCGAAATTAATGTTCCCAATCCCGATAAACTTCTCAAGCCGGGCATGTTTGTAAGAGTTCAGATAGAATTTGACCGCCACGATAATGCAACGGTCGTTCCAGTCAACGCCCTGATAAAAAGCAATGGACTGAGGAGCGTTTACCTCGCAGACACGGAAAAGATGAGGGCAAAACTAATACCGGTGGAAGTAGGCATAATCAGCGGGGACACGGCAGAGATCGTCAAGCCGGCCATTTCCGGATTCGTCGTAACCGTTGGACAACACCTTCTTGAGGACGATTCTCCGATTACATTACCGGAGAAAAAATAAATTCCTCGTCTACCGGAATGATCGAAACGAATGTTTGATGGCATCAACTCCGAACTTTGAACTCCGAACTCCGAACTCTGAACTCTGAACTCTGAACTTTAAACTTTGAACTCTGAACTGTCTTTAATGGGTAACATCTCATGAATCTATCACGGTCCGCCGTCCGACGGCCTATATTCACCATCATGATGATGCTGATTGTGATCCTTCTGGGAAGCATCTCTCTCGTCCGCCTTCCCATCGATCTCATGCCCGATATTACCTATCCGACGCTGACCGTTCAAACTCTCTATGAAAACGCGAGCCCCGAAGAAATCGAAGAACTGATAACACGCCCTATCGAAGAGGCAATGAGCGCCGTCCCCGGTGTAGAATCCGTTTATTCCACCTCTTCGGAAGGAGCCAGTAATGTCCGGGTCACCTTTTCATGGGGAACGGATCTCGATACGGCGGCAAACGATATGCGGGACCGGCTGGATCGCGTAATTCCGCGTCTTCCCGACGATGCGGAGCGACCGACGCTACGCAAATTCGATATTGCAAATTTTCCCGTCCTCATCTTCGGCGCTTCAAGCAATCTGACCCCCCTGCAGATGCGCAAGCTCATTGACGATCAGGTAAAGTACCGAATCGAGCGGATCCCCGGCGTGGCGTCTCTGGAAGTCTGGGGTGGCTATGAGCGGGAGATTCAGGTAAATCTCGACGCTGGTAAAATCAAGTCGATGGACTTGCCCCTTGATCAGATTCTCAGCCGGATCAGAGAGGGTAATATTACATTGCCGGCGGGAACCATAGACAGGGGAACCTTCGAAGTGACCATGCGTACCAAGGGCGAATATATGAGCCTTGATCAGCTTGCAAGCACCGTCGTTTCGATTCGGGAGGGCGCCCCGATAAAGCTCCGGGATATAGCCAGTATCGATGATACATGGAAAAAAATTACCCGTCTCATCACGGTAAACGGAAAGCCCGGTGTTCGCCTGGGCGTGCGAAAACAGTCAGGCAAGAATACTGTAGAGGTTGCTGCCAGCGTTCTGAAAGAAGTGGAAAACATCTCTCGGGATATTCCTCAGATCACCATTACACCGATCATTGATACGTCCGATTATATCCGCAACTCTATTACGAATGTGGGATCGATGGCACTTTACGGAGGCACCCTGGCGATTCTGGTACTTCTGTTTTTCCTCCGCAATGTTATCAGCACCATGATTATCGCCACGTCCATACCCATTTCCATTATTGCAGCCTTTGCCCTCATGTATTTCGGAGGTCTCACCCTGAATCTCATGACCCTGGGCGGTCTGGCACTCGGCATCGGAATGCTCGTGGATAACGCCATCGTCGTTCTTGAAAATATCTACCGGTACCGGGAATCGGGGGAAAAAGCCGAGGATGCAACGGTGAAGGGTGCCGGGGAAGTGACCGCTGCGATCGTGGCCAGCACTCTCACGACCCTTGTTGTTTTTCTACCCCTGGTCTTCGTCCGCGGCATGTCCGGCGTGATGTTCAAACAGCTCGCCTTTGTCGTCAGTTTTGCCCTTTTGTGCGCCCTCATGGTTGCCCTGACACTTGTTCCGGTAATGTCCTCCAAATTTCTCCATCCGGGAACAGTTCACGTAAAAGAAACGTGGCTCGCCAGACTCAATCTGATCAGCGTCCGGTTTTTTGCAAGCATGGAAGACGGCTACAAGCGTCTGCTACATTTTGCCCTTGATCGAACCGGAATGGTGGTAATCGCAGTAGTCCTCCTTTTGATCGGCAGTTTTGCCCTGGTTCCATTTGTCGGTGTTGAATTCATGCCGACGACCGATGAGGGCGAGGTCAGGGTAAACGCCGAGATGGAAGTGGGGACGAGGATGGAGGTTCTCGGGGAAAAATTCAAGCTGATCGAGGCGATTGTTAAGCGTGAAGTCCCGGAAGTAAAAAACACGGTGGTCAGCATCGGAGGGACAAGCTGGCGATCCCAGGGATCTCATTCGGGACAAATGCGGATCGCCCTGGTGCCCGGAGCGGAACGATCCCGGTCCAGTGAACAGATCGCTTCTGTCCTCCGCTTGCAGCTCAGCAATATTCCCGGCGTTACTATCCGAACCCGGGCAGGTCAGGGACTGTTCCTCTTAAGAATGTTCTCCGGTGATACGGAGAGTGTTCAGATCGAAATACGGGGATATGATCTTGAGACCGCCGATGCCCTTGCGGAACGGGTAAAAAAGATTGTCGAAGATGTTGACGGCGTCACCGACGCCCAGTTAAGCAGGGAATCGGGCAGTCCCGAGGAACTTATCTTCGTTGACCGGCAGAAAGCAGCAGACATGAAATTGACGGTCTCACAGATCGCTAACATGCTTCAAACCGTCCTCTCCGGAACCACAGCGGGCAGCTACCGGGAAGGCGGAGATGAATATGACATCCGCGTCAAGATTAAGGATGCCGAAAAGATGGACATCCGCGAAATCCTGGATCTGACCCTGGTAAGCACGGGGGGCGAGCCAGTTGTCCTCAGGAACGTCGTCAAGATGCAGCCGAAGACGGGGCCTGTCCGTATTGAACGAAAAGATCAGGAACGGATCGTCATGGTCTCAGCAAATATCAGCGGGCGGGATATGGGCTCGATTCTGGCCGATATCCGTGAGCGGCTCCGCTCCATCGCCATACCCCGTAATTTCAGTATTATTTTCGGCGGTGACTACGAGGAGCAACAAAAAGCCTTCAGAGAACTTCTTCTAAGTCTGATTTTGGCTCTGCTCCTGGTTTACATGGTCATGGCATCCCTCTACGAGTCGATCCGGTATCCTATCGTGGTCATGTTCTCCGTGCCCTTTGCATCCATCGGGGTTATCCTCATGCTGTTCATCACCAATACCACCTTCAACATCCAGTCCTTTATCGGCTGTATCATACTCGGCGGTATCGTGGTGAACAATGCCATTTTGCTGGTCGATCATATAAACCTGCTCCGCCGCCGGGACGGCATGTCGCTCAGGGAGGCGATTGAAGAGGGTGGACGGAGACGGCTGCGCCCCATATTGATGACAGCCATGACAACGATCCTGGCCATGGTTCCGCTGGCCATCGGTCTCGGCGAGGGAGGAGAGGTTCAGGCTCCCCTGGCCAGAGCCGTCATCGGCGGGCTGATCAGTTCGACACTGATTACCCTGGTGATCGTCCCCACGGTCTACCTTTTCTTTGATACACGACTGATTCGGAAAAAAGTAACTGAAACATCCCATACGGAGGATAGCGTGTAAGGCATGGCAGCAAAACAGGTAATAAGAAATCTCGTAATGATGACTATCATGACTGCGGTGTGTTACTCTCTTGTGTCATGTGCGTCTGTGGATAGAAAAACCCATGAAGACTATATCGGCCCGCACATTTCGTCATCAACGGCACCCCAGTCCAAAGACGAAACCACACCGCCTGTTGACCGCGTTGCAGCGCCGACAATTAAACCTGAAGGCCCGATAGCGGTAACGGTACAGGATGCCATCCTGCTCACCCTGGAAAATAACCGTGCCCTGAAGGTAGAAAAATTTAATCCGGCAATCAGCCGAACAGAGGAAGAAAAAGAGCGTGCCGCATTCGATCCGATCCTGACGGGCGGATATTCCAGGGACCGCGAAAAGGCCGAAAAACCATCGCGGTCAAACCTGGCAAACCTGGATAACGAAATCACCACCGAACTGGGTGTTTCCGAATATCTTCCCACGGGTACTGATGTCGATGTCGAGCTTACGACGGAACAGACATGGTCCAATCTTTACAGTGACGACCTGTACAAGTCGCGTGCAGGTCTCAGTGTAACCCAGTCGCTTCTCAGGGGGGGCGGCCTCCGTTATAACTTAGCCAGTCTCCGCCAGGCAAGGCTCGATACGCGTGCGACAAGCTATGAATTGCGCGGTTTCGCCGAGGCTCTTGTTGCCCAGGTGGAAGAAACTTACTGGAACTATGCCCTGACACAGCGGCAGATCGAAATCTTTCTCGAATCGCTCAAACTGGCAGAGCGGCAGAAACACGAAACGGAAGAGATGATCAGGATAGGCTATCTGGCTGAATCGGAACTGGCCGCCGCAGAGGCGGAAATAGCACTGCGGCGCGAAGGGTTGATCAATGCGCGTAGCAACCTTGAGAAGACACACCTGCAACTTCTGAGATTGCTGAATCCCACTGACACGAATCTGTGGCAGCGGGATATCGTTCTTCTTCATCAACCTGCAGTGCCGGATGTAAAGCTGGATGACGTAGAGTCTCACGTCGGAGTTGCCCTGCGCATGAGGCCTGATCTCAACCAGGCCAAGTTGCAGTTACAGCGTGGCGACCTGGAAATCGTCAAAACAAGAAATGGATTACTTCCCAAAATGGACTTATTCATAACACTCGGAAAATCCGGGTATTCCGGTTCCTTCGGCAGCTCCGTCGACGCTATGGACGGAAAATCTTACGACATTCTGGCGGGCATATCTCTCGAATATCCGTTTATAAACCGCAAGGCACGGGCACTTCACCGCAAATCGATGCTCAACCGGGAACAAGCTGAAGAAGCCGTAAGGAACCTTGTGCAGCTCGTCCAGGTAGACATCCGTTCTGCATATATCGAGGTAAACCGGGCTAAGGAACAGATCGCCGCCACGGCGGCCACCCGGGCACTCCAGGAGGAAAAAGCACGCATCGAAGCGGAAAAGTTCCGAGTAGGCAAATCTACGACACTCCTCGTGGCACAGGCCCAGCGCGACCTGCTTTCAAGCCGGATATCCGAAATTCAGGCCATTACAAATTACCTCAATGCCCTCATTGAGCTGTACCGCCTCGAAGGGTCACTGCTCGAACGCAGGGGGATCATGGCCCCCGGCTTTGAGCCGGTCGAACAGTAGTGAATTACCCCGCCTACAAGGCGGGGGCACCTCAAGCGATTTTCTCCCTCTTGATGGGGGGAGGACTAAGGTAGGGGCGAAAAATATTAGGGAATTCTTGTCAAATCGTTTTCACTTGTGTCAAATTTATAGAGGAATCGAAATCATGAGCGCCCTGTAATTTTACCGAAGCCAAATGTTCTGGCCCGTAATACTTTTTGATTGTAGGCCAAAATTACGTTGTTTTTCTTTAGAACTCCGGTAATTTTGTTTCTATCGTTTGCATCGACAACAGGAAGCATTGAAATCTGTTTTCCTTCAAATATTTCAAATGCTGTTGCCAGATTGTCGTCCGGTGTGATGCAATAAACGTTTTTTGTCATAATGTCTGCTGCTATTGTAAGCTCACCCAGATCTTCAATCTCAGGCAGACAGTGTTTTAAATCCCGGAGTGTAAACATTCCCACGAGATTACCTTGTTTGTCGAGAACCGGGAAATGGGGGTAATTACTTTCCTGAATTTTCGCAATGAGTTCTCTTAGACGGCTGGTTTCATATATATACTCATATTCTCTCTCCATAAAATCGTTCACCATCATCCCTCTAAGAATGTTAATATCGTGGCCTCGTACAATATTGATACCTTTTTTCAGTAATTTCATTTCATAAATGGAATGGCCACAGAACTTATTAACAATGACGAGGCTTGCGATGCAACTTGTCATTAAGGGAAGGATGATGTTGTAGTTGTAGGTAAGCTCAAATATCGTCAATATGGCCGTGATTGGAGCAAGCGTTGTACCACTGACAACCGCTCCCATCCCGATCAATCCATATGCCTGCGATGGCGCAACAATATCGGGAAAAATCATGAGTGAGACCGTGCCGAAGATTCCGCCTAACATAGCGCCGGAAAACAGGGAAGGTGCAAATATGCCGCCCGAAAACCCTGAGCCTACGGAAAAAGAAGTGGCTAAAATTTTGAGAATGATTACGATAATCATGGTGTTCAGGGCAATGTTTGCTGTAAGAACAAGGTTGACCGATTCATATCCCACTCCCAGAATATGCGGATAGCGTATCGCAATGATACCAACGAGAAAACCACCAACTGCGGGTCTGAGATATACCGGTACATTTAACCTGTCGAAGACATTCTCTACCGAGGAGAGGAGCTTGATAAAGATGACGGAAACAAAACCTGCTAATATTCCTAATATCAAATAGAGTGGAATTTCCAAGTAACTGACCATTTGATATTGGGGAATATCAAATGCCGGCAGGTTTCCGAGAAAGTGGTGAGAGATGACTGTTGCAGTTACCGCTGAGATAACGATATGCCCGATATAGCTTATCTCAAAATCTTTCAGAATAATCTCAATGGCAAACAGCACACCTGCCATGGGTGCGTTGAACGTCGCGGCGATTCCCGACGCCGCCCCGCACGCTAAAAAGATACGCCTCCATTCAGGTCTGAGCTTTAAAACCTGTGCAATGGAAGATCCCACCGAAGATCCGATGTGAACAATCGGCCCCTCTCTTCCTACTGAAGCTCCTGAACCTATTGATATCACGGATGATATAATCTTGCACACCGTTGTTCGGTGTCGTATGGTACCTTCTCTCATTGCAGCCGCTTCGATTACTTCAGGTACACCTGTACCCCGTGTCTCGGGAGCAAGGAAGGTGACCAGCGGGCCAACAAGAATTCCTCCGATTACGGGAATAAGAATGACAAAATACCACTTCATGTCCTCGACTGTTGATAAAATGTCAGAAGGATGTTTCCAGCATAATTCTGTGGCATACATGAGGAGAAAACGAAAACCAACGGCGAGGTACCCTGTTGCGGCACCAATCAGAATTGCTATAAAAAGGAGATAAACTGCATTTTCACTTTTGAAACTGAAATTCCATTTCATAGGCTCTTTCCAATAAGGGAAACAGTATAGGGAATTTCTCATTAAATATTGCAAAGAACTTCTATCAGTTAAAGATTACTTCAAAAAGTCCATCACTGCCCGGGAGAATCTGTCGGGATACTGGTACATGATACCGTGGCCGCTATTTTCAAAAGTTACCAGTTTTGCGCCGGGAATTTCCTTAACCATCATGGGAGAATTCTCCGGTGGTGTCAAAACATCCTCCGTCCCCGTGATGAGAAGGGTCGGGCACTTGATCTGATCCAGGCGGTCACAGGACCCCTTCCAGTTTTCCATGGTGCTGTACTGCCGTTTAATATTCTCCGGCGAAGACGATTCCATGGGGCGGGAGAACAATTTTTTCACGTAATCGACGTTATTTTTAAGCCATTTACCCGGAAACAGTAAAGAGATCAGTCTCTTCCCCCGTTCTTTCGGTGTGCCGGATGTATCACGTAATTGTTTCACAACATCGGGGGCTATGGGAACGACATCTGTGCCGCAGTCGGCGGCATAGAGTATTAGTTTATTAACTTTTTCGGGGTACCTAAGTGCCAGCTCCTGAGCTATATTGGTACCCATCGACCAGCCAAGCACATGGGCCTTCTGTATGCCCAGACTATTCATCAGACCGGCCGCGTCATCGGCAAACTGCTCCATGGTAAACCGGCAAGTACCCGTATCGGTTCCTCCCATTCCCCGGTTATCGAAAATAATAACCTTATAACGGGATGAGAGGATACGAAGCACGGTGGGGTCCCACATATCCATGGTTCCGCTGTAACCCATGATCATAACCAGCGGATATCCCGTACCCGATATCCGATAATCTATATTTATATCGCCGACCTCTTTAGCACATAAAGGGGACATACATACTGCACCAAATAAAAATGTCAGTAACAGCACAATTATACCGGCTATATTAAAGTACTTCCGTTTTACAATCATGAGAGCTTTGCAAAACTGCAATTCTGGTCATTGCGAGGAGCTTTAGCGACGCGGCAATCTTACGAATTATCAATATGTTATGAGATTGCTTCGCTTCGCTCGCAATGACAATATTGGTATTATGCAAAGCTCTCATCATCATACCTTCTTTCTTAACCCCATGGACAGCATCTTTTTCGTAATCGGTCAAACAAGATGCACTTGTAAAAAGTCTTTTTTTGTCACCCAAAATCATGTCCTGAACTTGTTTCAGGATCATTCAGGGTCTCTAACTTACTGAAATAATTAGATGCTGAAACAAGTGAGATCCTGAAACGAGTTCAGGATGACAAATGGTGTAGTTTATGACTTTTACGAATGCATCAATTCTTGCTGAAATGAACTTCGTACAGACAGCTGTCTCCCTCGCTTTTTGTATGCTGGGAGTTGACATAAAAGGAAATTCCCTCTACATCACGCAGTTTTCCGCCTTCAATATCGGGAAATAATTTTTTATAATCTTCCGATATATTCCGTTTTTCCTCATACCACTTGTTAAGCTCATCGCTCTTGTTTCTCAATACTATATATCTCACTTTGCCGGACAGAGGCTGTGGGCTTGTAACGACGGCATCCTTGGGAGCCTCGTTATCCCAGATATATCCGATTGCCGGGGTGTTTAATTTTGCGGGCCATTTCGTTGCTTTAAAAAAGATATAGATCTGTATGGCCTGATCATCGGTATCCGCTTTTCTGACATCTCCACCCTTTGGAAGCTTTGCAACCTTCCACTTCCAGTTCAGGAAGGGATACTCTGCAGCATTTACCTTTATCTCTTTATTTATCCCAAACGATGAGTCACTGTCGCTTACCATGTGGAGGCAGAATTTGTCCCCGACCTTTTCGAGCTTAATTACAGGTGTTCCTTTTTTCTTTACCAGTTCCCATTCAAGAGGTGCTCCACCTTTCATCTCGCCGGAATTAAATCCTGCAATGACAAGCGTATCCTCTCCTCCCGAAAAAACTGCCCCTGAAAACCCACATATGAAAATAACTATTACTGAAAAAACCAGAAAAGCCTTACCAATCTTCATCGCTGACCTCCCTTTTTCTTGTTTTCATAGAGTTTCATTATGTCAGTCCGCGTGAGAATCGAATCAACCCTCTCTGTATACTTCTCTATATTCTCGAGGGCGCCCTCTTCTCGATCAATCAGTACAATAACCCGATCTATAACCAATCCCTCTTCCCTTGCCCTTTCTATCGCTGCTATGGTTGATGCTCCTGTGGTAATGACATCGTCTATAATTACAACATTTTCACCTGGTCTGACATCTCCTTCAATTTTGCTCTTTGTGCCGTGCCCCTTAACATTTTTCCTGACGATAAAAGATTTTATAGGTCTTCCCCGCTGATATGAAATCAGAGAAAGGGCATTGGCTATGGGGTCCGCCCCGAGGGTCATACCACCGGCCGCGGTAACCTCAGAGTCCTCAAGCATATCGAAGATAATACTGCCTATCAGATTCATGCCTTCAGGATCAAGGGTTGTCGGTTTACAATCGAAATAGAAATTGCTCCTCCTTCCCGAAGTCAACGTAAAAGGTGGATCGTCACTATATTTAAAGGATCGCCTGGCGATTATCTCGGCAAGTCTCTTCTTCTTTTCATCCATTATAAAACTACCTTTCTCTTAAGCTCGTTGATGGAAGGGTCATTTCAGGAATCAGTCTCAGGCCTGCTTACCTTGTGAGACATTTGAAAAACTGAAAAATGTGGTCCTTCAAAGCTTTCCTTATTTGTTAAGAGTGTTAAAATAATCCGGGTTAAGGTGGAGAACCTCCTGATATTCCGCAACAGCCATATCTGACCATCCCTTTTTATCATAGTATAAACCCAATGTGAAGTGTATGTCGGCATTGTCCGGATCTATCGTAAGTGCTTTTTTTGTCTGTGTTATGGCCTGGTCAAGGTTTCCCATGCCATAGTATGCTTTGCCAAGATAGAATTGCGTATCACGGTTGAACAGATTAACCTTGAGTGCAACAGTCAACACATTGATGGCCTTACTGAATTTCCTCAGTTTTACGTATATTATTCCAAGATTAACCAGCGTATCTTCATCATAAGGATTTACTTTTCTTGCTTCCTTGTAAGAAGTAACGGCTCTTTCCAAGTCTCCCTTTTTTGTGTAATTAATGCCTATATTATAAAGAGCGTCAAAGTAGCCGGGCTTTAACTTTACAGCCTCATTATATTCTTTTATAGCTCCGTCGGCATCACCCTTTATATCACATATCTTTCCAAGAAAATAATGCACATCACTGTCTTCCGGACATTTCTCAACGGAGGTTCTATAGTATGTTATAGCTTTTTCATGTTCTCCTTTTTCAAGACAGATATCCCCAAGCCGAAAATAAGACCAATAGTAATCAGGATCAACTGTTACTGCCTTTTTATAAGAGACAACCGCTTCATCCAATGAACCTTTGGCCTGATACGCCTTTCCTAACATATAATAATATTTGGCAACCTTGGGATTTACTTTAATGGCTTTCTTATATTTTTCTATAGCCCTATCAAATCTTTTCTTGTCAAAATGACGGTTCCCCTCGTGGTAATAGGTTTTAGAAATAATTCTTTGTTTGGCTGATACATCTACAGCAAAAACAAATAATACAAAGAGGATTGGTAAAGTAATTACAATTTTATTGATATGTCTCTTTTCCATATTCAGGATTAACGGTGATTTTATTTTACTTTTAAATTTTGCATTTTGATATTTGATATTATTTGTCGTTCAAAACAAATCTTACAGGGACTTCAACATACATCGTTACGGGACACCCCATTCTGCTTCCCGGCTCGAATTTCCATTTCCTGACTGTTTCCAGGGCTGATCTGTCCAGCATGCTATATCCAGATGATTTTTTTATTTTTAATTTTCCCACATTTCCATTAACAAGTATCTCTGCCGAAAGGATTACTATACCTTCATATCCCCTTCTTCGGGCTATTGCCGGATAGGCAGGAGGCATATTTTCACCATATCGAGGTACGGCCAGAACCTCTTTTGCCGTCTCCATTGGTACAGATGTACTGACTGGTTTGTTTGCAGCCTTCTTCAGCGAAACCGTTTCTTTTACTATTTCCCTTTTTGGTATCGGAGTACTCTGATTGTCCGGCTTGATTATCTCCTTCTTTTCCTTGACAACCACTTTTCTTTTCTTCTGCACCACAGGTACTACATCGGGGGCATGAGTAGAGACCATAGATATAATGAGACGACTATATTTTTTTGCTTTAAAATGAACGGGGCGTGGAACAGTGTAAATATGAGTGAAGGCAGCTCCGGCATGAATGGCCAGCGCAATTATGACCGCAAAGAAGAGGTCTTTTTCAAACGTTACTCTTTCCATTTCGTCTCCAGCGACAGACTGACAACTCCGGATTTTCTAACCACATCCATCACTGAGATGATCCGTTCATAAGAGGCCTTCCTGTCCCCCATTATGATCGCTTTCATTTTTGGAAATTCGCGATAATGAGAGGTTAACATGGAAAGGAGCTTGTCCAGTGTTACCTCCTCTTTTTCGAAAAACACCTTTCCATCTGCTCTTATGCTTATGCTTACAAATTCCTTTTTATCGACAAGGGATGTAGAGGATTGCGGCAGGTCAATGGGTATTCCCTTGTGAACGACCATTGACATGGTCATGAATATAAAGGCAACTAAAAGGAGAAATATAACATCTATCAATGGTATCATCTCAATTCTTGCCTTACCGGAGTAACGCCTTGAAATCTTCATCCTGAGTTCCTTTTCCGCTCGAAGATTATCTCCAGATTGGTGCCGTACTTCTCCATCTCAAGCACGGCTTTTTCTATCTTTGATACAAAATAATTGTACGGTATAAGGCTCAGAATGGCGATTGTCAGGCCAAAGGCTGTGGTTATAAGCGCCTGGGCGATACCCACTGTGATCAACTGGGGATGTTCCGCACCCACAGTACCAAGCATGTTAAAAGAATAGATTATACCTGTGACCGTCCCGAGGATTCCCAGAAGAGGCGAGAGTGTTATCATTGTGTCGAGAATAGGCAGGTAACGTCTCATCCGGGCGATTTCTTCATCGGCACTCATCTGGAGGGCATCCCTCAGGGAAAAATTGCGGTGAACAACTCCGCAGACCATTGTCCTGATAACGTAATCCCGCGCTTTCAAGGTTCTCTTCTTTGCTTCATCAAACTGCCCCTTTTCAACCAGAGACATCAATTCATTCAACAGTGTTCTGTCACGATTTTTTTCTTCTCTGATCCAGAATATTACCCGTTCAATGATTACCGTAAGCGATATTATTGAACAGATGAGAAGGGGGTACATGACCGGTCCCCCTTTAAAAAAATATTCTAACATGATTAATTTCCCTGTTTTAATTTCTCATCATAAAATTCCGCATACAATCTTTGGGCAAGCCGTACCGCCCCGACGCCATCTTTTGCGTATTCCGCTCCAATCGACTGCGCATAGGATTTGCTTACCACCGCCCCCCCTATTATAAACTTACATTTAAGCCCTTCCCTTCTTGCCATATCAATAACTTCTTTCATGTTTACCATTGTTGTGGTCATGAGCGCGGAAAGTCCCACAATGGCAGGTCGATAAACCTTTATTTCCTCGATGATCTTTTCGGAAGACACATCTTTTCCAAGGTCTATAACATTAAATCCGTGATTTTTTAACATTAGGAATACAATATTTTTTCCTATGTCATGTATATCCCCTTTTACCGTGGCAAGAAGAACAGGGGCTTTCGCTTCCTGCGTCGACACGTCTCTTTTCAGGTAGGGATCAAGGTATTCAAGCCCCCTTTTCATCACTTCAGCACTGGCGATGAGCTGTGGAAGAAAATACTCCTTCTTGTCAAACAAGTCCCCTGTCTCCCTGATAGCCGGAATCATCGTATCACGAACAAGGCTGTCAGCAGTTGTCCCGGAAGAGAGGGCTTTCTTTATAAATCTTTTTATCTCTTCCCTGTTTCCTTCCAGAATAGCCTGAAACACCTCTTGCTCCGGCGAGATTTTATCCGCCTCCACATCCGGTTTACTTATATGAGACGTTTCGGAAAAGTAGGAAATAAATGACGAAGCATCTTTATCTTTTTGAGTTAACACATCCGCCGCTATTTTAACATTTATCAGCTCTTCATTAGAAGGATTGGCAATGGCCAGAGTAAGACCAAAAGCCTGAGCCATTGCGAGAAAAGCCGCATTGATCCATTTTCGCTGCGGCATTCCGAAGGAGACATTGGTAACCCCGGCGATGGTTTTACATTTGAATTTGCGTGAGCACCACTCGATTGTCTTCAGTGTCTCCATCGCTGCCATGGAATCGGAAGCCACCGTCATCACCAGCCCGTCCACGACAATATCATCCCTGGTAAAACCGAACCTTTCGGCATCTTTGAATACGCTTTTGATAATTTTTTTCCGCTTCTCCGCCGTCTCCGGTATTTCCCTGTCAGTCAACGGCAGGAGAATAAACATTGCCCCGTATTTTGCTGCTATGGGGAGAAGTTTTTTGAGTTTCCCCTCTTCCCCGGAAATGGAATTGATCAGGGCACGGCCTGGATAGATCCTGAGAGCCGTCTCTATCGCTTCAATATTTGATGAATCAATAACCAGGGGAAGATCGGTAATGGTCGACAGGAGACTGACCACTTCATGCATGGTCTTCACTTCGTCGATACCGGGAACACCTACATTGACATCAAGAATTCCGGCGCCATCTCTTTTCTGCTCTTTGGTCATTTGCCGTATGAGAGACATTTTGCCGTCGAGGAGTTCCTGCTGAAGGGCCTTTTTCCCCGTAGGATTAATACGCTCCCCTACAATACAAAGTGGCTTGTCCTTTTCCAGAACGATAAATTTTCTCGCGGAGCTGAGGGCACTTATCGATTTTCTAAAGGGAGCATGGGGCTTTTCTTTTTGAATCTCCTTCCTGAATGCATATATATGTTCCGGCGATGTCCCGCAGCAGCCGCCCATGATATTAACGCCTGTCGAAACATATTTTTTGCCAAAAGAGGCGAACCCGGCGGGCGGCATGTCGAAAACGGTTTCATCCCCAACAAGTTTCGGGATACCGGCATTTGGTTTTGCCACGAGAGGGACTTTCGCGTATGGTTTCATCGCTTTGATATATTCAAGCATCTCTTCCGGGCCTGTAGAACAGTTGCAGCCAACAGCATCGGCACCGAGACTCTGCAGAGTAATTAGTGCGGTTACCGGATCTGTTCCATTGAGTGTGCGGCCATCTTGCTCAAACGTCATGGTAACCATGACAAACGCATCCGTAACTTCTTTTACGGCAATCAGCGCCGCACGCGCCTCCTGAATATCCATCATGGTCTCAATCACAAAGAGATCAACGCCGCCTTCAAGAAGCCCTACGGCCTGTTCTTTAAATACCTCAACCGCTTCCTCGAAATCGATATTTCCAAAAGGCTTGACGAACTGCCCCGTGGGGCCGATATCACCGGCCACCATAGCCTTTTCACCAACGGCATCCTTAGACAGCTTGGCAAGCCGGCTGTTGACCTCTCTTATATTATGAACATCGTACTGCCCTAATTTGAAGCGATTTGCGCCAAAGGTGCAGGTATAAACAACATCAGCGCCAGATTTTTGATAGTCGGAATGAATCGCCTGAATAATCCGAGGATTTTCAAGGCACCATATTTCCGGACATGCTCCCTGAGGCATACCGCCCTTCTGTAACTCCGTCCCTGTAGCACCATCGAGGATAAGTACTCTTTTGTTGAGAAGCTTATTTATTTTATCTTTAATATTCACCCTGTATCACCTATAAAGCGTTTGGCTATCAACACAGTCTTTCAGCAGAAAAATCGTTCGCTCTGAATGTTTACCTGCGATTTACCATATTTTCAATTCCGGCGATAGCGGTAACTGACTTTTCCGGTATGAGAATAAATTTCTCGTTTATTCTGACCCCAATACGGTGGAGCTGCAATATATCGTAAATGGTTTTCTGGTTTTCAAGTAAAAAATCATGATAACCCGCGGAGAAACGCTTTGAGGTAAGACGTTTGTTTTCTCTGCGGAGTTCCTGATTGTAGTAATTAACTATCCAGTCAAGTGATGCATCCACAATCTCACTGGCCACTGCATCAAAGACAACTGCGCGGGTCAGGTTATCCTCAGTGGAATCTTTCCGGACAGCGTCAACGATATCGCTGCCCGCCGTAGTCCCCATCAGTACAATCTCCCCGCAATCTTCGAGAAATGCGGACAGATGCATGCTTTCAAATGTAACGCCTGTTGAAAGGATAATTTTAGAGGATTTTCTTTCCTGAATAGGGATTCGTATTCCTGAACCCTTCACATCAATAAGAGAAAGTGCATCTTCAATATAGTGCTCAACTTCCTCTTTCTGTTGAGATGTGAGCTGAGTTTTACCTTTTCGGTATCCCAGGCGTTTATATATGTTCTCTTCCGGTGTTGCAACATTTATGGAATCAAAAAAAAGTGAGCGATTCATATTACTTTCTTGCCTGCTTTCCATTTTTCCACCACACATTTATCAGAATTATCCCTCTTAGTTCAAGTAATTATTTGTAAAATCTATCTCCCCCGCTTTGGATATCCGGGGGATGGCACAATGCTGGAGGTGAACTTATAGATACAAACGGTTCATCAACTCACCGTCTTTCCCATGGGTTAACGCTTTGTGAAATACCGAATGAACTGGAGAAGAGGGAACAAAAGCTTTGTTCAACTAAACCTATAAACAATTTTCAAACCGGACATTTCACTTGCTATGAAAACCGGACATATTGAAATGCTATTGACACATTTCACATCCAGAGTTGACATACTCTTCCCTTTGATATATTGGAATCTGATGTACGAAGTAACTATTAAAAAAGCATTCTCTGCTGCTCACAACCTGAAGGATATTGGAGGCAGATGTGAAAAACTCCACGGACATAATTTCACAGTCGAAGTTTCCGTGGAATCAAAAAAATTAAACGAAGAAGGGCTGCTTATAGACTTCAGGATATTAGAAGGGTGGATAGAAGAGATACTTGATAAGCTCGATCACAAATTTCTTAATGACACCCCTCATTTTAAAAACATAAATCCGTCATCGGAAAATATAGCGAAGTACATTTATGACATGATTTATGAAAAAGTAAGTTCCAGAAAAATAAATGTATCCCTGATAACGGTCTGGGAATCGGAGAATGCAAGGGTTTCCTACAACGGAGAAGAATAATGGTTGATGTTCAGAATCAGAAAGATTCCAGAAATATAGACATAAAAAAGGTTGGTGTTAAGGGGATTAAATACCCCGTAATAGTTCTTGATCAGGCCAATGGCACACAACACGTCAATGCAACTATCAATATGTATGTAAACTTGCCCCGTCAATTCAAAGGGACACATATGAGCCGTTTTATCGAGGTGTTAAATGAATACAGGGGGCAAATCAATATCAAAACATTCCAGATAATACTCGAGAAGGTAAGAGAAAAACTGGATGCACAGTCGGCACACATGGAGATTGAATTCCCCTACTTCATCGAAAAAGCCGCCCCCGTATCGGGGGCAAAAAGTCTCATGGAATACAAATGTCAGTTCTGCGGAGAAAATAACGGCAAAAAGAATGATTTTATGGTTGGTATCATAGTGCCGGTTACTACGGTATGTCCATGCTCAAAAGAGGTAAGTAATATGGGCGCCCATAATCAGAGAAGCATTGTAAATGTAAAAGTTAGATTCAACAAATTCTTCTGGATAGAAGACGTTATCAGGTTGATAGAAGACTCCGCCAGTGGTCAGGTCTATTCCCTGCTTAAGAGAATAGATGAAAAGTATGTTACCGAAAAGGGATATGAAAACCCGATGTTCGTTGAAGATGTTGTGAGAAGCATAGCGGAACGACTGAACAGGGATGACAATTTCACCTGGTACAGCATAGAGGCGGAAAATTTCGAAAGTATACATAACCACAGCGCTTACGCATATCTGGAAAAAGAATAACCCGGTAAAGGTTATGATCGCGGCGTTTATATACACCCTTTTGGTGAAAACAGACCAAATTATTATCTAAAACCGGAAAGCGTCACATGAAACCAAAGATTGTATTTATGGGAACGCCGAAATTCGCCATCCCATCCCTCGAAATACTGGCAAAAAATGGTTGTCCCATTATCGGGGTTGTCACCCAGCCCGACAGGCCCAAGGGAAGAGGAAGAAAATATGTTCCACCCCCGGTCAAGATCACTGCCGAGAAGTATAATCTCCCTGTATTCCAACCCGATAAAGTCAGAGATAAAGAATTTCTGGACACTTTCAGAGAACTTGCTCCCGATATGGTGGTACTCGTCGCATTCGGCCAGATACTTCCCGGGGAGATCATTGAATTCCCCGAAATGGGCTGCATCAATGTACATCCCTCACTGCTCCCTAAGTACAGGGGGGCCGCGCCGATCAACTGGACCCTCATACGGGGTGAAGAGACGACAGGAATTACGACAATTTTAATGGATGAGGGGATGGATACGGGAGATATCCTGCTTCAGGAAGAGACACCGGTAGAATCTGATGAGACATTTGACAAGCTCCATGACAGATTATCAAAGATGGGCTCCGAGCTTCTTCTTAAAACGGTAAAAGGAATAACAGAAGGTACAATCACCAGGACGCCACAGGACTCCTCCCTGGCAACTTACGCCCCCCGGCTGCAGAAAGAAGACAGTATTATAAACTGGAAGGCCGGTATCAAGGATATTCTGAACCTCATCAGAGGTCTTTACCCATCTCCATGTGCACATACTTTTATAAATGAAAAAAAAATGAAGATATTTTCCGCAACAGGAGAAGAATGTCATGTGCCAGAGCAGGCAGGCAGGATAGTCGGTAAAGCGGAAAAGGGGCTTCAGGTGGCGGCACAGGACGGATATATATATTTAGAGGAGATACAGCTTGAAAATAAAAGAAGGATGTCCATCTTCGATTTTCTGAGAGGGTATAAAATATCGCCGGAAGACACTCTCGGCTAAGTAGTAACCGATACCCTTATCGGCAAAGGGTGGCATGGACAAACTTGATGAACTCGTAAAAAGTCGGATTTCCCCTCCCCTGGCGGGAGGGGATAAAGGGGAGGGGGATATAAGCAACTGAAATAACGTTGCATTCACCCTCACCCCTATCCTCTCCCATCAAGGGAGAGGGAGTTTTATGACTTTTTACGAGTGCATCAAACTTGTTTGTCCGTGCAAAGAACCTTATATAGCAAAGATGATATAACTTTAGCGATTTTAGCCTTAGCCTAATCGACGCCCCCGAACAGGAGAAACCGTGATCAACTATGACTCGATAAAAGAATCTCTCATGCAGATCAACCGCGACATTTCATCTCTTTTTGCAACAGCAAAATCGATTCCCGGCATATCCGGAAATCCCTTTAATGTCTGGGAAAGAGAGTGTCGTTTCATCGAGAAGCAGATGGTTGAGGATATCGTACGCGTAGCCGTGGTAGGTACTACAAAGTCCGGTAAAAGCACATTTGTAAACGCGTATTTAGGAGGAGATTACCTCAGACGCGGGGCCGGTGTGATAACATCGATCGTTACCAGGATACGTACAGGGCAAACATTAAAGGCGATCCTCGATTTTAAAACCTGGGATGAAGTGAATGATGAGATGAGACAGGCTATGGTACTCTTACCATCCCTGAACCCGCGCTCTGCAGACAGTCAGTTTGACATAAGGCGTAACCAGGATCGAACAGAGCTGAAAAAGACACTGAATTCACTGAATACTGACCAACTCATTTCGAATGATACACGCAATGCCAACTGTATGCTTCTCTCCTCGTACCTGAATGGATACAAACGTGTAAACAAAACACTTCCCCCCGATGACAGAATTACACAATTCGAAAAAAGAAAGTTTGTCAGGCACAAGGATTTTGTCGGCGACGATTCACTGGCAGTCTATCTCAGAGATATGGAATTACATATAGAGAACAAACACAACCTTGAAAACAATATCGAAATTGCTGACTGCCAGGGCAGTGACTCTTCCAATCCCCTGCATCTGACTATGATTCAGGATTATCTCCTAAGGACGAATCTCATTATATACGTCCTGAGCAGCAGAACAGGAATGCGCCAGGCAGATATCAAGTTTTTAACCATGATCAAGAAGATGGGGCTTCTGGAGAACATTTTCTTTGTCGTAAACTGTGATTTCAGCGAGCATGAAGGCATTGATGATCTCCTGAGGATTATTAAAAGGATAAGAGAAGAGATATCATTAATCAAGCGTGACCCCGAAATCTTTGCATTCTCTACCCTCTTTAATCTCTTCAAACATCTTGAAACAAGCCTTCCACAAAAGGACAGGTTTAGACTTAAACAGTGGAAAAAGGAATCTGAACTGGTAACTTTTTCAAATGAGAAAACCAGGCAGTTCGAAACCGCCTTCTATGAAAAACTGACAGGAGATCGTTTAGCTCTTCTGTTGAAAAATCAACTGGAACGCCTGACGATTATGGCTTCCGGAATACATGACTGGATCAGTATCAATCATGACATTCTTATCAGGGACTCCGACAGCGCACTAGAAGTTTTTGAAAAAATTGAACATGAACAAGAATTGGCAAATCAAACAAAAGCAATGGCCAAAGACACCATTGACGGGACATCACAAAAAACAAAGCTTGAACTTGGAAAGGACATAGACAGTTTTTTAGATGCCCACTACGGTAATGTAATCCGGGATATTCAGAAGTTTGTCAGAAACTACAATGTTAAATATCAAGACCATGAAGACAATATTGAGTCTGTCGGTTTTTCATCCACCATATATACGATATTTCAGGAATTCAAGCATGCCCTCGACACTTTCATTGCCGAGACCATCAATCCACAATTGATCCAGTTCATTCGTCAGGAAGAGGATAAGATCAAAAATTTTCTTGATAATATTGCCTCCACGTATGATGCAATGGTAGAAAGTGCCACTAAAAAATACGATAAAACTTTCCTTGAGCTGGGAATCACTTTGAAAAGCCAGACAGCAGTGGGGGCATACTTTATTGATCTTGAAGACATAAAGAAAAAAACGGGATTTAAAGTACCTCCACTCATTTCGCACACTGAGTACACTGCGAAGATTAGAACTGAAGCAATCATGCGTCTCGGTTATTACAACCTTCTCAAATTTATAAAAAAACTGTTTAAAAAACCGATTCAGAACGAGAAGGAAGGAGAAATCCTCGCACTGCGTGATGGTGTAAGACGTATCAAAAAAGAAACAGAACGGTCGATCGTTTTCTATTTAAAGAATTATAAGGAAAACCTGAAATTTCAATATATTTTTAAACTGACTGAGACGGCTTCGAATTACCTTCATGAAATGCTGATTGACCGTTTTTGTATGTTCACAGCCGACATATCTGAGATGGTTGCACTCATTGGTCAGGAACAATCCGACAAGAAAAACGCCCTTGATATCCTTGAATCGATGGAAGAAACCTCCCTGAAAATCCTGGAAGAGATCGATCAGATAAGAGGAAAAATATAATTCAGGTGAAAAATAACCCCCGCGCCATAGCCGTCGATATCTTGAACCGCATAGATGAAACCGGCTCCTTTGCGGAACCGATTTTAGACTCCTACCTCGTACGAGACATCTTCAACAATATACACGACAGAAGACTTTTGACCGAGCTTGTCTATGGAACGCTTCGGATGAGAGGCCACTTAGACTGGATAATCCAGCACCTTTACAGCGGCAGGCTGAAATCGCTCGATACCGGCATAAAAAATATCCTGAGAACGGGTCTCTACCAGCTTATCTTTACCGACAGGATCCCGGAGTTCGCCGCTGTTGACGAGGCGGTAAAAATTACAAAGAAGAAATATCCCGGCAGGTCGGGCCTGGTCAATGCAATACTGAGAAATGCGATACGGAAAAAGGGGGAAGTTAAATATCCCGACATTGATAAAGCCCCCTCATCGCATATTTCGGCCGTCTATTCGCATCCGCTGTGGCTCGTAGAGAGATGGATAGGAATATTCGGCGTTGAAGAAACCAGTGAACTATGCAAGGCCGGCAATGAGACCCCGCCCCTCACCCTGAGGGTAAACAAACTGAAAACAGACCGGGATGAGATTTTAAAAGCCCTTTCAGATGACGGTTTTACGGTTCGGCCCGCTCAATTCTCCCCGGACGGAATCATACTCTCACATCCACCTGTCCCTGTCAGAGAAACAAAATATTACAAAATGGGACATATCCAGATACAGGACGAAGCATCCCAGTTAATCTCCCGCCTCGTAAATCCGAAACCCGGTGAGGCGATTATCGATATCTGTGCCGGTATCGGCGGAAAGACGACCCACATGGCTGAGATGATGCAAAATGACGGAACGATACTGGCGCTCGATATCAGTCACAAAAAGATCGGGGCATTAAAGGGAATGTCGAAAAGGCTGGGAGCAACCATAATTGATACACTGGTGGGAGATGCGACCCTGGAACCTGAAAAAACGCTGCATGGGAAATTCGATCGTGCCCTCGTAGACGCCCCCTGCTCAGGCCTGGGAACACTGAGGAGAAATCCCGAAATCAAATGGCGAATGCTCCCCGAAGACTTGGAAAGCTTCCCGCCTCTTCAGAAAAGGATATTGAAAAACGCCGGTCACTATCTGAAAAGTGGAGGGAAACTTATTTACAGCACCTGCACTATAATGCCCGAGGAGAACGAAGACGTTGTTGCGGCCTTCCTGTCCGACAATCCCGGTTTTGAGCAGATTCATCCCCCCGCCTCTATCAGCAGCAAAATGATCGATAATGAAGGATTCTTCAGGACATACCCCCACCGCCACGGGACAGACGGCTTCTTCGGGGCGGTATTGGTGAAAAAGTAATATTGGAAAGAAAACGAAAAAGGAGAATAACGATGGAAGAAAAGATCCCAACTCGTGAGGAGGCATTGAAACTTTTACATGAATACAACGAAAGCGACAGCTTACGTAAACATGCCTATACCGTAGAGGGAGTCATGCGCTATATTGGAAGGAAGCATGGCGAAGATGAGGATAAATGGGGAATCATCGGTCTGATTCATGACCTTGATTATGAGAAGTTTCCCGATCAGCACTGTACCAGGACGAGAGAAATCCTTGAAGAACATAACTGGCCGGAGGAATATATCCGTGCCGCCGTCTCTCATGGATGGGGAATACACTCAGACGTGGAGCCAAAGAGCACCATGGAGAAAACACTTTATGCCATTGATGAATTAACGGGACTTATCGCGGCCAACGCCATGGTTCGACCATCAAAGAGTGTCATGGATATGACTGTAAAATCCGTAAAGAAAAAATGGAAATCGCCTGCATTCGCTGCCGGTGTGGACCGATCAATCATCCAAAAGGGCGCCGACATGTTAGGAGTCGAGATCGGGAAACTTATTGAAGATACCATAATGGGAATGCGGGAAGTTGCCGATGAAACAGGTTTAAAAGGAAATCCGGCCTGATGATTTGAAAATTGACTATGGGATTATGATATTGATTTCCTGTATGCGATTCATGTGAATAAACAAAAATGAGTCAAGATAAGATTTGCTCCCCTACTCTATGCTAATTGAATAAGCCCGCCTCTTCTTGTTTGTTATTAAAAAATACTTGAATTAACCGGCTTTCAATGCTAAGTTATTCCAAAATCCTTGAACAAGGACCAGAAAATGAAAAGAAGCGGTGGTTATATTCAGCAGATCACAGGGTACAAAGCGTTTATTCCCGCTCCATTGCCCCCTGATCCCGCTATAGAACTTGATGAAACATTGCAAAACCTTCTTTCGAAAGCGGATATGTCACTGGCCCGCCTTGATGGTATGGGTTATATTCTTCCTGATGTCAATTTCTTTATTGCCATGTATGTGAGGAAAGAGGCGTTGCTCAGTTCCCAGATTGAAGGCACCCGGGCGTCCCTTCAAGATCTGTTCGGTTATGAAAGTGGCGGGAAGCCAAGTAACATTAATGATGTATCAGATGTTGTGAATTATGTGAAAGCGCTCAATTACGGCATACAACGACTTGATGACTTACCCATGAGCCTGCGGTTGATAAAGGAAATTCATGAAATCCTGATAGAAGGTGTCCGCGGTAGCGAGAGAAAACCTGGTGAATTCAGGCAGACTCAGAACTGGATAGGCCCACCTGGTTGCACTCTTAATAGTGCGACTTTTATTCCCCCACCTCCCCATGAATCCGTAAAAGCTATGGGAGACCTTGAACACTACATACATGGAGATGCACGTCTGCCGGTTCTTATTGACAGTGCCATGATACATTACCAATTTGAGACCATACATCCTTTTCTTGATGGTAACGGCAGACTCGGCCGTCTACTCATCACGTTTTACCTGTACTGGAAAAGCGTACTACATCGCCCTCTACTTTACCTCAGTTACTTCTTCAAAAGAAATCGTCAGGAGTACTATGACCGATTACAGATGGTAAGGGAAACGGGAAACTATGAACAATGGGTAGCTTTTTTCCTGAAAGGAGTTGTCGAAACGGCAGATTCTGCAATGGAGACTGCAAAAAAAATACTTGAGTTGCAGAGTAATCATAGAAGTCTTCTCTGGAAAAAAAAGATATCTTCTCCGATCGCTGTCGGTATGCTGGAAAGCCTGTTCCACAAACCTTATATTTCCGTGAATGATGTGGCAAAGGAATTTAATATTTCATTTCAGTCGGCCTCTACTTTGGTATCCCAGTTTGAGAAGACCGGGATACTTGAAGAAATAACGGGAAGAAAACGGGATAAGCGATACATGTATGCAGAGTACGTGAATATCCTGTCAGAGGGAACACAGATATAAAACCAGCATGCTTCCTTCCTGTAAACGATAAAATTGAAAGTTTAGTAAGATGCAACGATTATTATATCTAAATTCAAGTTCTTTTAAATACAGAGGGAAATGTGTTTTTGAAACGCCATGGTTCGGCCATCAAAGAGTGTCATGGATATGACCGTAAAATCCGTAAAGAAAAAATGGAAATCGCCTGCATTCGCTGCCGGTGTGGACCGATCAATCATCCAAAAGGGCGCCGACATGTTGGGAGTCGAGATCGGGAAACTTATTGAAGATACCATAATGGGAATGCGGGAAGTTGCCGATGAAACAGGTTTAAAAGGAAATCCGGCCTGATGATTTAAACAGATTCATCCCCCCGCCTCAATCAGCAATGAATTGATCGACAATGAAGGGTTCTTCAGGACATACCCCCACCGCCACGGAACAGACGGCTTCTTCGGGGCGGTATTGGTGAAAAAATAACGGTAAATATACGACAGCAAGCAGATCTCTACACCGCAAGAATTGACAAAGAAGTTATGAAATGTGATCCATACATGGAGAGAAGTTAACTGATTTAAGATTAAATCGAATGGCAAGCTGTATGCAGTTTTTGTTTCTTCCTCACCGGTAATGCTATTAAGCGAATAGCGCTATTCCGATTTTATGCGTCGGATTATCCTTGATTTTTTAATTTTGCCTGCTATATTGTCTGTGATCAAAAAGGGGGTACTTCTTCACGTAAATAAAGTAGCCGCGCCTCTCACGCACACATTCCGAAAGCTCTTCTGAAAACGATCAACGATTCTAAATTTAGAACCTCCCCTAGCAGCTTAACCGGAGGTATTAGCGCTGACAAATAAAAGGAGAGAACATGACAAGGTATCAACGAGCGTCCCAGATCTGGTCGTTATTAATTTGTGCTGCCAGAAATCGCAAGACTTACACGTATGGTGACATTGCCGATATTCTCGGCTTCGGTGGCGCAGGTGTCATGGCACCTATTCTTGGATGCATTATGTGGTTCTGCAAAGAAAATGATTTACCGCCGCTTACCGTTCTGGTCGTCAATCAAGAAACAGGCCTCCCAGGACAAGGGCTGACCACGTTGGAAGAAGTAAACGATAGGGAGGCAGTATTCAACTTTAATTGGTTTGGCATAGAGCCACCGCAAAATGACGATTTTGAAAATGTGGATGAGAATAGAGCATTACGCTAACCACGTCTTTGAGAGTGAGCAAATGGGTCAAGTCTGCCCTTGACCCATTTACTGGAATTTATTGATTCAGGATAATTGACGTACGGCCTTGTTTGCCCGGAGAAAAAACAGGCATTCGGAAAAAGCGCAAAAGGGTTTACTTATGATATGGTTTTTGGTAAAAAAGTTAAAGTCAAACTAATTACTGTAATATGACCGACGCAAACAGGAGGCAAAAATGATCAAAGACAAAAAAGAAGTTACATTTAGATACGTTTATCCAAATGATTTGCGTGATTATTACGTTAACGGTGCATGGGGGGGAGCCACGCCACGAAAAGAGATATACATGCACCTGTACTCCGAGAGGCATCCAATACCAAAGACAGTAACTCATGAAATTACGGATGATGGGGCATTGGGCGATCAAGTTAAGCCAGCAGAAACTGGCGGTGATGTTGTTCGTCTCATACAAACTTCTGTAATAATGGATGTAGATACTGCAATTAGAATACGAGATTGGTTAGACAAATTCATAAAACTCACTCAAGCCCAAACCAAGGAAGGATAAAAACATGGGAATCCGAATAGCAGAATGGGAAAAACACGAAGACACGGGTAAAGGGCTTACAACAAATTTAACATATGTTGGATCATCATCCCATTTTAACTATAACATAGAAGAATCTGAGGGATTCTTTGGCGCCACACTTCCCGGTACAACTATAATATCTTATGACCCTCGGGTCGATGAATTAAAAAAGGAAATAAAGGAGCTAAAGGAAATGTTTGTCCAACTCAATGAAAAAATAGGCCTTACAGAAGTTGAAGAAATTGAGATTAGAGATATTTCACTTAAACAAGCTAAAGAAGAAATTGCCCTATATTTTAGAGATAATGATGGTAAGGAAATTGGATATGAAGATATTGTTGAAACATTAGGAATTGACCCCCATGTGGTGGTTCATGCATGCAATGAATTGGTTAAGGAGAAGAAAATTGGCTGAAGATCGCTATAAGGATGTCGAAAACATATACAGGAATCCAGGCGAAGCGATTGAAGGTGATAAAATTTTAATCTATTGCCGCAAACCCTCAAGATGGCTTTCCAATATCCGTGGTTCCGGCGGTCATCACTATTTTAAAACAACTGCAAGGATGAACGCTTTAGCTGTTCTCACGCGGACTTTCAAAAACCTTCAAAAATAACCTTAATTAAAATTATGCCCGAAAAAACAAGGGGTCAAGTCTGCCCTTGACTCATGTTTATTTATTCACATAAATTGTATGTAGGAAATTGATGTCATATCTCCATAGTTAATTCTCACAGTGTAGATATCTGCTATTATGTTGCGAGTGGCCTTAACTCCCTGAGAACATAGATCTAATCGCTATGGCTCATGGAAACGTGATATCGTTTGTAAAAACAACAGGATAACAGTGCTTGTCATCACAGGTTCAAAGAAACTGTCAACATAATAAATAGTCCTGTGGCATACCTCTCCGTGTCCGGCTTTGGACCGTGCCGCAGTTTTCGAGGCTGTCCAGCCAGGCTAAAATATCTTCTCTGTTTTCCCAATCAATCAGCTCATCTATTTTAGGATCCTGAGCGAGAACGGATTGTGCATATTCGATGAACTGTTTCTGTATTTCTTTTCTTCGTG
>JAUSPI010000219.1 GCA_030655775.1 Syntrophales bacterium | reverse complement strand
TAAAGTTTGAAGTGCCTAAAGTGAGCTAAAGTTAATGTACACGCCTTCGGCGCGGTCAAATTCGAAACAGGCTGCGCTGAAAGCGCATTTTTTAACTTTAGGCACTTTAGTTCACTTTACACTCTTAACTAAATCTTGCTGTTTGAACTGGTACCAACATCTGCACAAAAAACGCAGTTGTTGTGAATAAAGACTCTAATGCCCTGCGTTTGTTCTGAGACACCAGATGCCTGACAAAGTGTGCTCCCACACAGAGCGTGGGAAAGAAGCAGGGGATTTTGTTCAAATTATTTAAAAAAATCTTGACAAGAAAGTTTGATTGTTATATTGGGTAACGGTTTGAAACGTTCATTTTTTTGTTTAATAATAATCTAACGTAGGGGAGATTAGTCTCATGATTGAAGTAAGGTGGCATGGAAGAGGTGGGCAGGGAGCAGTCACTTCGGTGGAAATATTTGCAGTGGCTGCCATTGAGGAAGGCAAATTTGCTCAGGGTTTTCCAAATTTTGGTCCTGAAAGGAGAGGTGCCCCGGTAATTGCATTTAACCGGGTTGATGACAAGAAGATAAAGGTAAGATCCGGCATCTATAACCCCGATGTGGTGGTTGTTCTTGATGAGGGTCTTATGAAGGTGGTCAATGTCATTGAGGGGTTAAAGCCGGATGGTATGCTTGTTGTCAATACGGTGAAATCTCCTGAAGAACTGAAAAAGGAACTCAAGTTTGGGGGGACAGTGGCTACTGTAGATGCCTCAGGGATAGCCTGGAAGGAACTGGGTGTTCCGATTACGAATACGACTATGCTGGGGGCTTTGATTAAGGTGACCAAGGTTTTGAAACTGAGTTCAGTAGATGGTCCGATGAAGCACAGGTTCGGCAGGATCGCGCAGAAGAACCTGAATGCCATGAAGCGGGCTCATGATGAGGTTAAGATTAACTAAAGTGCAAATAAAGGTTGAGGTATTGTGATGGCAGATAAAAAATGGCCAGAAACCTGGCAAGAGTTGACTCCGGGGGGCATGGTATTCAGGCCGGGAAGTACAATGGGATACCATACCGGAAGTTGGAGGGCAGAGAAGCCCGTGTATGATAATAGTAAATGTATTAAATGCGGTATCTGTTATATATTCTGTCCTGAGGCATGTGTTTCACAGGATGCGGATGGATATTTTATGGCAGATATGGATTACTGTAAGGGTTGTGGTATTTGTGCCCATGAATGCTGGCCGGGCGCCATAACCATGATAGAGGAGGGTTAAGCTATGGCTAAACTAGCTGGTATGGAAATAGCTTTCGCCGCTGCGGAAGCGGTTGCGTTGTGTAGACCTGATGTCATCGCTGCTTATCCCATTACGCCTAATACGCATATACCGGAACACCTGTCGGATATCGTTGCGGAGGGAAGACTTGATGCCGAGTTTATCTGCACGGAGTCTGAACATTCTGCGATGAGCGCCTGTTGCGGTGCTTCAGGTACCGGGGCAAGGGCATTTACAGCCTCCAGTTCTCAGGGACTGCTGTATATGGGTGAGATTATACCGATTGTATCGGCCATGAGGTTCCCCATTGTGATGGCGCTTGGCAATCGGGCAAACTCCGGCCCAATCAATATATGGAATGATCACAGTGATATCATGTCACAGAGGGACATGGGGTGGATGGCAATATTTGCGGCAAATGGCCAGGAAGTGGTAGACATGATGATTCAGGCATTCAAAATCGCCGAGCATAGAGATGTCATGTTGCCCATATTTGTTAATCTCGATGGATTTCAGCTAACTCATATGGTTGAACCAATATTCTTTCCTACCCAGGCGCAAGTCGACAAGTTCCTTCCGGAATATAAACCTTATGCCGCTCTTCATCCCGATAACGTGGTTTCTATGGGTTCCCTGGGCATGCCTGATATATTCAATGAGTTTAAGAAGGCCCAGGATGAGGCCATGATAAATTCTAAAAAGGTCATTTTGGAGGTATGGAAAGACTGGGAAAAGGCCTTTGGCCGAAAGTATGAGCCAGTAATGTCCTATAAAACCAAAGGGGCTGATGTATTATTGCTTACCATGGGTTCTATGACCGAAACCGCGTCAGTAGCCGTTGATGAGATGCGTGAAAAGGGGATGTCCGTGGGATTGCTGGATATGAAGCTCTGGAGACCCTTTCCATCCGAAGAGTTGAAGAAAGCTGTTAAAGGCGCAAAAGTTCTGGTCGTTATGGACAGAGCGGTTTCTTATGGAGGTCCGGCAGGACCTGTCTGTGCAGAGGTTAAATCTCTTCTCTATGGTGAGCCGAATGCTCCTGTTATAACTAACTATATTATAGGTCTTGGTGGGCGTGACGTTACCGTGGAAGATTTCGTTAAGATGACGGAAAAATCAATTAAGGCGAAGAAAGAAAAACCCGAAAAAGCATATGAAATTTATGGAGCGAGGGGGTCATGATGAATATTGTAGAGAATTTTGATGTATATGCCCCAAGATTGGTGGATAAAGAGGAGTTCTATGCTCCCGGGCACCGTGCCTGTGGAGGATGCGGAGAGGCTCTGGCCATTCGTTTAATGTGCAAGGCCTTGGGCAGGGACACAGTAGTTACCAATGCTACAGGTTGCATGGAAGTCACTGCATGTATGTATCCTACAACAGCATGGACTCTCCCCTGGATACATGTGGCTTTCCCCAATTCAGCGTCGGTGGGAGCGGGTGTTGAGTCCGGTCTAAAGGCTTTGCGGCGCAAGGGAAAGATTGCGGATAGATACGTAAAAACAGTTTCTATCGGAGGAGATGGCGGTACCGTTGACATTGGATTTCAGGCCCTGTCCGGAGCCATGGAGAGGGGGCATGATATGCTCTATGTCTGCCTTGATAATGAGGCCTACATGAATACGGGTATACAGCGTTCCGGCGCCACACCCTTTGGAGCATCGACAAGCACTGCCCCTGCAGGCGAGGAAAGCTTTGGGAAAAAGGCATGGAAGAAAAATGTTACTGAGATCATTCTGGCTCACAATGTGCCGTATGTAGCCACAGCATGCACGAGTTATCCCCTTGACTTTATGAATAAGGTTAAGAAGGCAAGAAACATTAAAGGCCCGACTTACATCCACTGTCTGGCGCCCTGTCCTACGGGATGGAGGTTGCCAATGGAACATTGTATCAAGATAGGGCGGCTGTCTCTTGAAACTGGTGTGTTCCCGCTGTACGAGGTGGAAAATGGCAAATACAGGATAACTGTTGATATGCCGGAACCACTCCGGCCTGTTACGGACTATCTAAAGCCGCAGGGCCGGTTCAGGCATCTCACACCTGAAAAGATAGAAGAGATTCAGGCGAGAGTGCAGATGGAGTATAATAAATTGATGAATAAGGTGGATAGTTTGCAGTCCTGGGAAGAGTTGGCTTGAAAACAGGGCCATAAAAACAAAAGATAAAATACAGGATAGGGTGGTATAAAAATGAGCACAGTTTCATTTAGCAGTTGGAACGGTAAGATCGTTGATAACAGGAAAGGTAAGGTGTCGAAGGCCGCAAAGTCGGTAGACATTAAATTTCCTGCCCAGTTTGGCGATGATGTATCGGCAGTGATGGGCTGGAACGGTCTTGTGGTGATGGACCCAGGTGCAGACGTCGCATCCCTGACAATAAATTATCTGAAGGAAGCAAGAAAACTCTCCTGTGGTGAATGTTCCGTTTGCAGGATAGGGATTGACAGGCTTCTGGATATCTTTGGAAAGATGGCAGAGGGTGATGGAAACAAAAACGCCCTTTCCGAAGTCGAACAGATCGTCGGGGGAGTATCCGAGAACAGCAAGTGTAATTATGGCCAGTCTGTTCTTTTTCCTGTACTGGATGCCATTAAGGGTTATAAAACCGATTTTCTTTCCCTGATCCAGGGTGAGAGAAAGTTAGAAGCGAAGGAGTATTCATCTGCTGTTACCGCTCCCTGTATGGAGGCGTGTCCGGCAAGTGTGGATATTCCCGGCTACATTGAGCTGATCAAAAACTTCAGGTTTGAAGAAGCGCTCAATCTGGTTCGTGAAAAATGTATCCTTCCCGGTGTGATAGGGCGTGTCTGTACTCATCCATGTGAGGATGCCTGTCTGCGTAAAGATATAGACGAAGCACTTTCTATTCGAACACTGAAGAGAGCGGTCGCTGATTATGATTTGCAGGAAGGCGCCAGTTCCCTGGGAGTTCCTGCTGAAGAAAAGGAAGAAAAAGTTGCCATTATCGGCGCTGGTCCGGCAGGGCTGGCCGCCGCCTATCATCTCCGTTCTATGGGATATCAGGTTACCATCTTTGAATCGCTGTCCCGTGCAGGCGGAATGGCCGCGGTAGGAATCCCGGATTATCGTCTCCCCGAGGATGTCCTCAGTCATGAGATAGACGTTATCAAGCGAATGGGCGTTGAGATAAAGCTGAATACGAAGGTTGAAAAGCTGAACCTGAAAGACCTGAAGAAGCAGGGTTATAAGGCTATATTTATTGCTATTGGTTCTCATTTAGGGACTAATATTGGCGCCGAGGGAGAAGATGAAGGATATGAAGGTTTTGTTGATGGTGTGGAATTTCTAAGGGATATGAATCTTGGTAAGAAGATTCAGCCTAAAAAGAAGGTAGCCGTTGTAGGTGGTGGTAATACCGCTTTAGACTGTGCGCGCAGTTGCTACAGGCTTGGTTTTGACGATGTGGAGATCATTTATAGAAGATCAAGGGCCGAGATGCCGGCGAATGACGAAGAGATAGAAGAAGCGGAACACGAAGGTATTAAAATCAACTTCCTGATGACTCCTGTAAAGATACTGGCAGAAAATGGGAAGGTTACAGGATTGGAATGTATAAGAATGGAACTCGGCAAACCTGATGAAAGCGGGAGGAGAAGGCCGGTTCCTGTCAAGGGATCTGAATTTACAATGGACTTAGATGTGGTTATACCCGCTATAGGTCAGAAAACTGAATTGTTTGCAATGGCTGGTAAGGACAAGTTTGAACTTACTGACTGGGGAACATTTAAGGTTAACCCGGTAAGCTATATGACAAACATTGAAGGTGTATTTGCTGGTGGTGACTGTGTTACCGGTCCGGCTATTCTCATTGACGCACTGGATGCGGGAAACAAGGTGGCTCGAAGCATAGATTGTTATCTTCGGGGAGAAAGCCTAAGCGAAGAAATTTCTTTTGAAGGTATTGATTTAAAACAACAGAGAGGGCAGGGCTATATTGCAAAAGTGGCTGCCGAAAAGATTGATTTGTTGGATATAGATAAACGTAAAAGTTTTGCAGAAGTCGAAGGCGGATTTAATGTTCCCGAAGCCATGTGTGAAGCCGATCGCTGCTTGAGGTGTTACAGGCTTATGGTTTGGGAATAGGCTGGCTGAACTGAAAATACGAAATTAATAAGGGGATTGTGTGATGGTAAACATAGTTATAGATGGGCGTAAAATCAAGGCAGAAGAGGATTCGACCATACTGGAAAATATGAAGGATTTGAGTATCGAAGCCCCCACTCTTTGCTACCACGAGGAACTCAGTTCATTTGGTGCTTGTCGTCTCTGTATGGTAGAGGTAAAAGCAAACGGTAAGTGGCAACTGACGACTTCATGCGAAACCGTTGTTGAAAATGGGATGGAAGTAAAAACAGATTCGAAAAAAGTGCAGGAAAGCAGGAAACTGGCTGCACAGTTGCTTTATTATAAATATCCCACAACTGCGGCAGTTCGAGATGTGGCCTTGAAACTGGGAGTTGATGTGTCGGATGCGAAGGCCGAGGATAATGACTGTATCCTTTGCGGGCTATGTGTGAGGACATGTGCAGAAGTAGTGGAGTTAAGTGCTCTTACATTTCGAGACAGGGGACTTGGTCGTGATATAGACGAGCCTGAGATTGAGTTTGATCCTAATTTCTGCATAGGTTGCGGTTCATGTGCTTATGTTTGTCCGACCGGACATGTAAAGATGGAAGAGGGTGATGGCAAACGGATTATCTGGGATAAGATCTTCAAGATGGCTGCCTGTGATGTATGCGGAAGGTATTTTGCTCCGAAGGATCAGCTGGAATATATAAGCAAAACGGCAGGTGTGCCAATGAGCAAACTGTCTACCTGTGTAAGTTGCAGATAAAGAGATTTTAGGTAATCAGACATTCTTGCCCCGCTGGACAAGTTTTCCTGTCCAGCGGGGCAAAAATTAATATGGTTCATGCCATCTGGAACAGACCCTTATATTCTACTTGGCAGAAATTTTATCATTAACTTATTCCTCCAAAATTCTGGTTCGTTTTCAGAACCCTGTTTTCATATTTTGAAAATTGTGCTACTCTCAAAATGTTTTTCTAACGTTCCCCAGTAGCTCTGTTGGTAGAGCAGATGGCTGTTAACCATCGGGTCCGTGGTTCGAGTCCGCGCTGGGGAGCCAGAATATATCGGCTGTAAGAGCATTACTTGTTCTTGCAGCCGTTTTGTTTTGAGGGGTGGCATAATAATATGGGGTGGTTACTTCATCATTGACATACAGACGTAGTTTTTCTATACTTTTATTATGGACAAGATCAAATCCGGAAAAGAAAGAGATATTATCCTTGATTCGATCGCCGAAGGAGTTTTTACGGTTGATCACCAGTGGCGAATAACTTCTTTTAATAAAGCAGCTGTAAGAATAACAGGCGTAGCTCGTGAAGAAGCAATCGGGCAGCTATGCAAGGATGTGTTGAAGGCTGAAATATGCGAGCGAGACTGTGCATTGCAACACACTACGGCTACTGGAGAACCTGTTGTAAATAAGACGGTATATATAATAAACGCCGACGGTGAACGATCCCCGATCAGTATTTCCACCGCCCTTCTGAAGGATGAAAATGGAAAAGTGATTGGTGCTGTTGAAACGTTCAGAGACATAAGTGTTATCGAAAACCTGAGAAAGGAAATCGAACGGAGGTACACTTTTGAGGATATTATATCGAAAAACCATGCAATGCATGAGTTGTTCAATATCCTGCCTGATATCGCCGATAGCTTGAGCACCGTTCTACTTGAGGGAGAAAGCGGAACGGGGAAAGAACTCTTTTCCCTCGCGATTCACAATTTAAGTCCAAGAAAAAATAAGCCTTTTATTGTAGTCAATTGTGGGGCAATGCCCGATACATTGCTGGAATCCGAGCTTTTCGGTTATAAGGCAGGAGCATTTACGGACGCAAAAAAGGACAAACCAGGAAGGTTTAAACTTGCCGATAAGGGCACGATATTTCTGGACGAAATTGGTGATGTATCCCCTGCCCTTCAGGTTCGGCTATTACGCGTTCTTCAGGAGAAAACATACGAACCTCTTGGCGCAGTTGAAAGTGTAAAAACCGATGTTCGGGTAATTGCCGCAACAAATAAAAAATTAGAGGAACTGGTAAAGGAAGGAAAGTTTAGAGAAGATCTCTATTATCGAATCAATGTGATAAAATTGAGATTGCCCCCTTTGCGTGAAAGAAAAGAAGATATTCCTCTACTGGTTGACAATTTCATTAAAGGCTTTAGTACAATTCAAGGTAAAGAAATTATTGGAATAACCGACGAAGCCCTTGCCTGTATGATGTCATATGATTATCCGGGAAATATAAGGGAATTGAAGAATATCATTGAACGTTCTTTTATCCTTTGCAAAACCCCCATGATTCAAAAAGAACATCTTCCGGAACCTGTATGCACGTCAGCCAACTTTGATTATCCCGGACACACAGAAACTTTGACTTTTAAGGATATGGAAGCAATATTTTTAACAAATGCTCTGCGGAGAAATAACTGGAACCGGCTAAAAACAGCCAAGGAACTTGGTATCCACAAAAGTACGCTTTTCCGGAAAATAAAATCTCTGAATATCA
Organism: Syntrophales bacterium; assembly: GCA_030655775.1. Taxonomy (NCBI): domain Bacteria; kingdom Pseudomonadati; phylum Thermodesulfobacteriota; class Syntrophia; order Syntrophales; species Syntrophales bacterium. Next base: position 9,927 of record JAUSPI010000219.1, on the reverse strand, counting down.
AAATTCCCGACAAACAATAGAATTACTACCAACAAGGGTCGCAGGTATGCGACTCCCCTTGAATGAAATGGTTGCCGTGATGCATATCATTTTCATATTCTTCTCCTCATAACACGCTCTAACTACCTGCAACAAAAGAATGATTGCTTTATGTAACAGAAGTATGGTGCGATTGGCATATTTCTTGATGATTCTTCCTTTATGGTGGGAGTTAGGAAATATGAAGATTGCTATATCTGTCTGGGGTAACAGTGTTTCAACAGTTTTTGATTTTGCAGACCGGCTTACAATAATCGATGTTGAAGCGGGACAGATAAAAAACCGTTCAGAACTCAAATTTATTGAAAGTGCCATCATAAGCAAGGCCGCCAGACTGAGAGAGCTGGGTGTGGAAGTTTTGGTCTGCGGGGCAATATCAAGACCTTTGGGCAATATGATCATGGCATCCGGAATTAAAATAATACCTTTCATAAAAGGTGCGGTAGATGAGGTAATAGAGGCTTATTTTGCCGGTCGTTTACTGGATGCACATTTCCTGTTGCCTGGCTGTTGTCCAGGTGGATGGATGGGCAGAGGAGGGGGATGGCGGCATCACGGTGGAAAGAAAGGAAGGTGGAGATGAAAATAGCAATTACTTCCTACGGCAAGGATCTCTTCAGTAAAGTGGATCGTAGTTTCGGAAGAGCGAAGTGGTTTATAGTTGTGGATACCGAAACAGACACCTTTGAAGCGCATGATAATAAACAAAATGTGGATGCTGCCCAGGGTGCCGGGATACAGACTGGGCAGAATGTGGCTAACCTGGGAGTCGAAGTTGTTTTGACCGGAAATGTCGGACCCAATGCTTTCAGGACTCTTAGCACGGCTTCCATTAAGGTTTTTATTATTGATAAAGGCGTTGAAACTGTCCAGGATGCTCTTTCCGGATGGAAGACCGGTCGTTTAGAGGAGGTGACAGGCGCCACTGTCGAGGGGCACTGGATTTAGGTCCAATGTATTGCATATCTGCGACATTCCCTTTAAACATAAGTCGCATAATTGCATCTGAGCTTTATTTTTATCAGACAGCAATACTTGCAAGTGTTTGAAATGAAGCAATTTATGCCTTGAGCGAATTTCATTAACTTCTGGCACGATTTTTGATAATTAAGATAACAGGTAAAGAATTGAGTAGAAGGAGGTGATTTTGATGCCAGGTGGAGATAGAACAGGACCGGGAGGATTAGGTCCGATGACAGGTAGAGCAGCGGGTTTCTGTGGAGGATATGCAGTGCCCGGGTTTATGAGTTCCGGATTTGGCAGAGGTTCTGGTCGTGGCAGAGGTTTTGGCCGTGGCGGGGGACGTCGTAACTGGTTCCATGCAACCGGCCTGACAGGCTGGCAGCGTGCCGCTTATGGTTATCCGTCTTATGGAGGAACATATCCTTATGGTGGGTATCCATCATATGCGGGAACGGTTCCTTATGGTGTGTCACACGCTGCACCGTACGTGCCGACTGTAACAACACAGCAGGAACTCGATGAACTGAAGGGCCAGGCAGAATATTTTGAAGATGCTATGAAGGGTATTAGCAAGCGAATTGCAGAACTGGAAGCTGAGATAAAAAAGGAATAAAGATATAGAAGCGCTGGGATAGGTGAATTTGGTATATCAATTCTGTTCCCAGCGCTCTTATTTTTAAGTCCGGGTTTAAAACATTGGAGGAATCTAAAAAATGAAAATTGCAGTAACATCAGTGGGGCCGTCTCTGGATGATCAGGTTGAGCCCCGCTTTGGGAGATGTCCCTATTTTTTAATTATTGATCCGGAAACAATGGAGCTTGAGACGCTGGAGAATCCGAACATGGCCGCGGGGGGCGGTGCCGGCATTCAGTCGGCACAGTTAATGGCAGAGCGCGGTATTCAGGCTGTACTGACAGGAAATTGCGGGCCCAATGCATTTCAGGTTTTTAATGCCTCCGGCATCCAGGTAATTGTCGGTGTTAGCGGCCCGGTACGTCAGGCAGTGGAGCAGTTTAAAGCCGGTGCATTTACCGAAGCCAGCCAGGCCAATGTAGAGAGTCGCTTTGGCACGGGAGCAGGCGACCAGGGTTATCAGACAGTGACTCCTTTGCAAAGTAGCGGTGGCTACGGAGGTATGGGCGGCGGTCGTGGCACAGGTGGAGGCATGGGTGGCGGTGGCCGTGGTATGGGTAGAGGTATGGGTAGAGGTATGGGCGGCGGTCGTGGTGCGAGGTTAGTTGATGTCTCGGAAGGACAGACATCACAACCTCCTGTGACCTCAGAAGAAGAATTGACCACTCTCGAAGAGCAGGCCCGCATGCTCCAGGAGCAGCTCAAAAAAATTCAAGAACAAATTGAAAAAATCGACAGGAAAAAATAAAGAACGGTGATTCGTAATCGGCATATTGAAAGGAGTAACCCACTGTGAAAATAGCGATCGCGAGCGGGAAGGGCGGAACGGGAAAGACAACGATAGCGACAAACCTTGCTCTCGTCCTTACCGATATGGGGAAAACAGTACAACTGCTGGATTGCGATGTAGAAGAACCCAATTGTCACATCTTTATTAAGCCCAGATTAGAATCCTCTACAACAGTTACCACACCGCTGCCGGAGGTAGACGAGGAGAAATGCACGGGATGCGGTGTCTGCGCGGAAGTCTGCCAATATGGCGCAATCGCCGTTGTCAAGGGGAAGGTGTTGATATTTCCAGAACTATGCCATGGTTGTGGTGGATGCGCAATGTTTTGTCCTGAGGGTGCGATTACTGAAATAGGCAGGGAAGTCGGAGTTGTGGAGGAAGGCAGGGCTGACGGCTTCCGGTTTATTCATGGACGGCTTAAGATCGGGGAGCTTATGTCCCCGGCGGTCATCCATGCGGTCAAAGTGGCAGGAAGGGAAAGCGAAGTTGTTATCATTGATTGTCCACCGGGAACATCCTGCCCCGTTATCGAAGCCGTTAAGGATTCGGATTTTGTTATTCTTGTTACGGAACCGACACCCTTTGGTCTTAATGATCTGCAGCTTGCCGTGGGGATGGTCAGGGTACTCGGCATACCGTTTGCGGTGGCCATCAACCGGTCTGATGTCGGTAATGATGATGTGAAGGAATATTGTCAGAGAGAAAAAATCGAAGTGATTCTGGAAATACCCGATAACCGCAAGATTGCCGAGGCATATTCACGAGGAGAGATGATCATAAGCGCAATTCCTAACTACCGGAAATTGCTTGAGACTTGCTGGGGGCGCATAATCGATATACATCGAAAATTTCAGCTTAAAGTGTCACCCTGAATTTATTTCAGGGTCTCGTTAGATTCTGAAATGATCCTGAGATCCTGAATCAAGTTCAGGATGACATAGGACACTCTTTGGGATAACAGGGGATATTATTCAGAATGACAAGGTGGGATATTGTTCTGAACCATATTGGGGGGAGTTAACTTCATGAAAGAGATCGTGGTGATCAGCGGTAAGGGTGGAACGGGAAAGACGAGTCTCGTGGCATCGTTTGCTGCTTTGGCAGAGAAGAAAGTCTTGGCGGATTGTGATGTGGATGCAGCCGATCTGCACCTGGTTCTCAATCCGAAAATTGGTTACCGGGAAGATTTCAGCGGCGGGAAAAAGGCCAAAATCATAACCGAGGAATGCATCGCCTGTGGGAAATGTGAAGAGGTATGTCGTTTTGAAGCAATATACTACCCGGATTCGGAAAATAATGATATGCCGTGCGTCAATCCAATTTTCTGTGAGGGGTGCGGTGTATGTGTCAGGGTATGCCCGGCCGAAGCGATCAGCTTTGATGATGCTATTAATGGTGAGTGGTATGTTTCAAGTACAAACCACGGACCGATGGTACACGCAAGGCTCGGTATGGCCGAGGGTAACTCGGGTAAGCTGGTAACCATTGTTCGTAACAAAGCCCGTGAAATCGCTGAAAAAGAAAATCTGGATTTTGTAATTGTTGACGGTTCGCCCGGTATAGGATGTCCTGTCATCGCCTCGATTGCAGGGGCCGATCTTGTACTGATTGTTACCGAACCGACGCTATCAGGTCAGCATGATCTTTTGCGGGCATCGGAGTTGACGGCACATTTTCGGATTCCCACCGTTATTTGCATCAATAAATGGGATTTGAACCCCGATATTGCAGAGCAGATTGAGGCAGCGGCAAAGGAGCGCGGAATCAAGGACGTGGGGAGGATACGATACGATACAGCGATTACGAAGGCCCAGATCATGAAAACCAGCGTTATCGAATACACCGGAGGGGCCGTTTCAGAAGATATCAAGCAGGTCTGGAGAAATACAATCTACGCGCTTGGCTAAAATCCCCCCTCGCCCCCCTTTACTAAAGGGGGGGGGGGTATGGGGGGATTAACAGGAGCACACATTGAAAATATTTTTAGACTGTTTTCCCTGTTTCCTCAGGCAGGCACTGGAGGCAGGCAGGATAGCAGGTGCTGATGAAAAAACACAGAGAAAAGTCTTAAACTCAGTTATGGGGGCATTGCAGGAAGTCTCTCAGGAGTCAACCCCCCCGGAAATCGGCTGGCTGATCCATAAGACTATCAAGGAGGCGACGGGCAATTTAGATCCTTATAAAGAAATCAAAAAAATTCATAATGAGCAGGTAATGAGGATTGAAGCTGACCTTATCAATCTTGTTAACGAGTCGTCTTCTCCTGTCATCAACGCCTTGAAGCTTGCTGGTACGGGAAATCTCATTGACATGGGACCAGAACGACAATGGACCGATATAAAGGATATTTTCAAAGATTTTTCAAACAAGAAAGCAGCTTTTTTTAATTATCCTTTTTTTGAAAGATCCATTAAAAATTCTAAGAACCTTCTTTATGTAGGTGATAATGCGGAGAGATTGTACTGGACAAGATATTAATCAATTTATTCATCCAAGAGACAGATATCGATATAACTTATGCTGTAAGAGGCAAGCCCATAATCAATGATGCAACTATGGAAGATGCGAAATTTGTTGGAATGACGGATATAGTAAGAGTCATAGACACAGGTGCCGATTTCCCGGGAGTTGTTCTGAAATCATGCTCTGAAGAATTTTTAGAGTATTACCATAAAGCGGATATTATAATTTCAAAGGGACAGGCAAATTATGAGTCACTTAGCGATCAGTGTGAAAATATATTTTTCCTGCTTCAGGCAAAGTGTCCCGTTATCGCCAATAAGATAGGTTGTAAGGTGGGCGATCTGGTTTTTAAAGCACAAAAACGTAACAGCTATTTTATGAATTGGGAGACATAATCCGGCATCATCCAATTGCGGAAAAGAGATAACCTGTTGCGGCAGGGAAACGCCATGTGACGTAAGACCATGTGAAGATTAGATTGAAGCATGATCCAGAAAACGAAAAGAAGGTTTGCCTTCGGTCCCGTACCATCGAGGCGTCTTGGCAGGTCACTGGGGATAGACATTGTTCCCTTTAAAACCTGTACATATGATTGTATCTATTGTCAACTGGGAAGGACAACAAACAAGACCACAGAATTGGAAGAATACTTTCCGGTAGAGGATGTAGTTAGTGACATCCAGGACAAATTAAAGGAAAATCCATGTTCTGATTATATAACCCTTTCAGGGTCGGGCGAGCCGACTCTTTACAGCCGTATCAGGGATATTATCAGGGGCATTAAAGACGTAACTGATATTCCCGTGGCTGTTTTGACAAATGGATCGCTTTTTTGGATTGATGATGTTCGCGATTCGGTTCTGGAGGCTGATCTTGTTATTCCGTCATTGGATGTGGGAAATGAAAACACTTTTTTATCCGTAAACCGGCCCCATCCGGATATTTCTTTCAGTAAAATGGTCAAGGGGTTATGCTCATTCCGTGAGCATTTTAAAGGGCCTGTATGGTTGGAAGTCTTTCTGATCGGTGGCATGACTGATAATGAAGATGAGATTTTAAAAATTAAGACCTGGGTTGATCGCATTGCGCCGGAACGTGTACAGATCAATACAGCCGTGAGGACACCAGCGGAGGATTTTGTTGAAATAGTTGAAGAAGATAAATTAGAAGAGATTGCGAGGCTGTTTGGTCCCAGTTGTGAAATAATTGCAGATTATACAAAAGTTCACGATCTTGGTGAATTCAAAAGAACACGCGACGATGTTCTCCAGATGCTGATTCGGCGTCCCTGTTCAATCGATGATATATCGGCAGGACTGAATTTGCATCCAAACGAAGCTGTAAAATACGTTGAGGAGCTATTGGGCCAAAATATGATTCAAAGGCAAAAACGGGCAAGTAAAGTTCTTTACAGAACAACTAAGAATAATACTAAAAATAGCATATAAAAAACAAGAGTTAAATGAAAGGGGATTTAAAAATGGGTAATGGAAGAAACTCTGGTAACAAACCCGAAAGTGATTCAAATAACCAAAAATCTAGTGAGGGGTTAGCGCAATTTACGCAAAGCGAAGAACTCACAAATCGTATGGATAAGATAAAACACAAGATTATGATCCTTTCAGGAAAAGGGGGTGTGGGCAAAAGTACAGTTGCCGTCAACATCGCCGTTTCGATGGCCATGGAAGGTAAAAAGGTTGGAATTCTGGATAGTGATTTTCATGGTCCAAGTATTCCCACTCTGCTAAATCTTGAAAAGGAGCGACCATCATTTGATGGTAAGTCAATTATTCCGGTAGATTTTATTGAAGGGATCAAGGTGATGTCCATAGGATTTCTACTTCCGAATCAGGACGACGCAGTTATCTGGAGAGGTCCTAAGAAGATGAACATGATAAAACAACTGCTTACCGACGTTGATTGGGGAGATCTCGACTATCTTTTCATCGATTTTCCTCCGGGAACAGGAGATGAACCACTTTCAGTAGCTCAACTTATCCCGAACAGTGACGGTGCAATTATTGTCACAACTCCGCAGGAGCTGTCTCTCAATGATGTCAGAAGATGCATCAATTTCTGCAAACAGGTTAAAGTTCCCGTATTAGGCGTTATTGAAAACATGAGCGGTTTTGCCTGTCCTCACTGTGGAACAGTAATCGATATATTCAAAAAAGGTGGCGGTGAGACAATGGCAAAACAGATGAAAGTGCCCTTTCTGGGGAGCATACCCGTTGAACCGATGATTGTGGAAGCTTCGGATAGCGGGAAGCCTTTTGTGTATCACCATTCAGAGACGGAAGCAGCAAAGGCATTCACAAGGGCTATCACACCAATCCTGAGCATAGAAGAAAAAGAAATGCCAGAGCCAGATATTACCCTTCCTGAAAAGAAAGCACAAACTTCATTTAGAATTGCGGTGCCGGTTGTTCAGGACCGCCTCAGCCCTCATTTTGGCCATTGTGAAGAATTTGCCTTTTTCGACATAGATGCGGAAAATAAAAAAATTCTCCGAAAAGAGAGCATACCCGCCCCGCCTCATGAACCGGGGTTGCTTCCGGTATGGCTGCATGAGAGGGGTACGGACTTCATTCTCGCGGGCGGTATGGGTCAGCGAGCGCAGGGACTCTTTGAAGAAAAGGGGATACGTGTGCTGATAGGTGCACCTTCCGATAATCCTCAGACCATCGTCGAAAATTACCTCAGCGGCACGTTAAAACTGGGCGAAAATATTTGCGATCATTAGGAAAAAAAATGGAAGATAGGGGAAAAATTACAGAAAAGACGTTTAATATGGTTGATGAAGAGACCAGAAAGCTTTACTCGCAAAAAGTAATCGACGACGGAGTTAATCTGGGAAACTGCGGTATAATAAATAACCCCGACGGTTATGCGAAAATAACCGGTACGTGAGGGGATACTGTTGAAATGTTCCTTCGTGGAAGAAACAGAAAAATAGAAGTTGCCAAATTTACAACTGATGGTTGTATGTTTACCATTGCAGCATGCAACGTAGCAACCGCAATGGCAGAAGCAAAAACAATTCGTGACTGTTTCAAAATTAATCAAAGTTCAATCCTTGATTATTTAGAATGTGTGCCGGAAAATCACAAACACTGTTCCCTTCTGGCAGCATTCACTTTCCAGAAGGCTCTAAAAGATTTTATTAATAACGGAAAATAATGAAATCAGGAGGCTATATATTTAACGAGGATAGATGTGATTTTTGTGGTGAATATCTTGCTCAATTTATGAAACGGGCTGTAGATTGTTGTAAATACAATGTTTCCTCAATACATTGTTTCGATGTTTTTTCCTTTGCGGTTTGGAGAACAAATGAGCATTTATAGTTCTTGAAATTGCTTATCCGAGTGGGCCAGAAAAACAGAAAGCCCAATCTTATGAGGTTGGGCTTTCTGTTTTTGGGAAGCTGCTATTCACTTCCCGAAGGCTTGCCATCTTTTATAGGCCACTCTCCCTTGGCCAGTCTTCCTATTGTTTCTTTACACTCATCGGGAATTTCACTACCTCTGCCTGTTCGCTCAACTAATTCAGCTATAGCTTTAGGATCATTGCCTTTTACCGCTCGTTCAAATTGTTTGTCGTCACGTATTTCTTCGTAAACCTGTCTGTCCGTTTTACGTATGGAAAAGGGAGAAAGTATTCGCTCAAGTTTTTTATTTCTACAGTTTGGGCAGGAATGGGAAATGTCAGAAAAACCCTGTTGATATATGTCAATTTTTTGCTGGCAAGAACTACACCAGAATTCATAAATCGGCATTTTTGCCCCCCTTTGGCTTTAGAACCAATATTTGCCCCTCTGCTCCCCCTATTCCGAGTCCATACTCCTTAAAGCAAACTTCACAGAGATAACACCAGAGACCAGCTCCGGTTAAAGCACTAAACCGGGCTTCCTTACCGCAGAAAAGGCAATTTGGAAACTCATCAACCTCCATTTTATCATAAGGACCCACAGAATAATCTTCCATTAAACTAACTCCCTTGGTTTGTTTGATAGTTAGATAAAAAATCTTTTTTTTGGTGGGAAAAGTATACGGCGATTATCCTTCTATGTCAACAATGTTATGCGAAATTGTCGATAGAATTTAGATAAAGGACTTTACACTACCCGATAAACTTGATAATTTGCACCATATCAATACTAATTCCTGTGAGAGGATAACAAAAACATGAAGATAGAGTTAGTATGTAAGCTGATTATGGGGTCTAAGAGTATTGCAGTCTTCACCGGCGCCGGGGTGAGCCTGGAATCGGGTATAGACCTCCGTACGATGTGGAGCGAGTACGATCTTTACGATCTCAGCGGGCAAAACTTCCTCGATAATTCCGAGTCTCGTAAGAATCAATGGAAATTATTGAGCGAAAAAGAACACATAATCGAAGCGGCGCCGAACCAGACTCATTATACCCTTGCTGAAATGGATAAGTTGGGCAAGCTGGATTGCGTCATCACGGAAAATATAGATAACCTCCTCCAGAAAGCAGGTGTTTCTCAAAGTAAGATAATCGAGCTCTACGGCAACCTGAACTGGGCAAAATGCCTGAGTTGCGGCAAACGCGTCCCCATGAAAGAGACATTACAAAAGGTAAAAAAAGGAATCGAAGTACCCGATTGCCCCGATTGTTCCGGCCTGCTGAAACCGGATGCCATTTTCTTCCCCGACGAACTGCCCGAAGAAGCAGTAAGAACGGCTATAGACCAATCGCAAAACTGCGACCTTTTCATCAGCCTGGGTTCTTCTCTGGCTACTTACCCCCCGGCTTACTTGATAGGGTATGCCAAAACCGGTGGGGCAACACTGGCTATTGTCGGCGTAACACCCACCCTGTTTGATAAGGATGCGGTTGTTGTCATTAAAGAGAATGCAGGTGAAACAATGGTGTAGAGTTTCACAATAAATTGATATAGCGTTACAAATAATTCTTACAATGTATTGACATAAAGGTAAAGAATATCGGAATAAATGGGCCTTGGTAGAGAGGCCTTTTTTATTGGTTGCACGGTGAAAGAGGTAAAGAG
>JAUSPI010000218.1 GCA_030655775.1 Syntrophales bacterium | reverse complement strand
ATCCACGAGGCTCCTCCCATTTATGGTTGACCTGAAAATAAAGACAGACAACGCAGCCCCTTCGGTCCAGTTCCATTACTGACCCTTCTCACCTACTACGGGCTGCTCCGCCCCCGTGCCCCGCATCGGTACTCTCATTCTTGTGGGTCTTCCACTTGAATTTCTCCCTTAACATCGGAACGACAGGTTCCCACGTTCCACACAAGAGCCTGGATCAGGTTCGCGCTACCTTTATGCCGGATGCCGCCCAAGCAGTAAACAGGTAACCCTTGGACTTATCCCGGAGTTTGGTAAGCCCCCAGTTCTGACATCGTCCATTTCATTTCGACACCTCAGAAGTAGTTCGCTTGCGCTCGCCTCCCTGATCCTCACCTGACATGGTCTTTTGCCATGCCTTTTCCTTAACGCTCACCACAATGGCTCTTTACCATTGCAGCTTAAGGTGGTTTGAAGCCAGCTCCTGCAAGCCGGCTTCGAGGGACCTCCCCTCATCTCTTGTGCAGCCTCGTGGCGCACTTACCATTAGAAACCTGCTCCGAATGAGAAGTGGAATAGTAGATTATGCCAACGCCTCAATCTTAGAAGAATGGTATCATGACGTATATAAAAATTACCCGTTAGACACCCTTATTGACATTATGGCTTCACACAGCAATGAATTTACTGCAGCAGGACAGGAAACAATTTATTGTAATGGCAACTATACGATTTTTGCTAAAGTTGCCGAGATTGTTACAGGTAAAAAAATTGCACGTTTGATAAATGAAAAGGTCTTTCAGCCTTTGAATTTAACATCCTCTTCTTATCCTGAACCCAATAATTACAATTTAAAAAGTAATAATCGCGGATACTCGTGGGAAAATTCTAAAGGTAGTTTTGCTGATAAAACAGAGATGAATACAAGTTGTGGAAATGCGGCAGGTGCGATTATAAGTAACATGAACGATTTAGAAAAATATGCAAGGGCACTGTATCAAGGAACTCTCCTGTCAGGAGAAACTCAGCAAAAAAGATTAGAGACTGAGATTTTTAAAGGTGCTCCTTCCATCGTACAATACGGAGAAGGAATCATTAAACAGGGTGAGTTTTATGGGCATAACGGAACTATTTTCGGATTTTCAACAGAGATGTTCTACCTGCCAGCTGAGGATGCTGTTATTGTGATAAACGTTAATCGTTTAGACTTAGATGACAAGAGCTGGTCGGGAGGATTATTCGCGGCGATAAGTAAATTGGTGTTTCCTGAACATGTCTCTTGGTAAAAAGGCCGAAAGGACAAAAAATCCGTGCAAGGTCGTTGAGGATAGGAAATTAATAGAAACATATATCACATCGTTTTACCTGGTATTATTCCGCTCCCAACTGCAGGAGAACTCAACCGTTAGCAGTACCCGGTATAACAAAAAGATCGTTTGGGAGGGAAACCATGAAAGATTGCATCACATTGAAAACCCGATTTTGGCTCATTCAGGCAGCGTGCCTGATTCTTTTTCTTTTGGCGGCGCAGGGATGCGCAAAAAAGGAGGAACTCTCCGTCTCACGGGTCGATCCATCCATGGGTCAGCGAGTGCAGAAGGCGCTCGATGCCGCTGTGGCCGAGTACAACGTTCCCGGCGCGGTTTTAGCGCTGGGAGACATGAACGGGAACAGACAAACCTGGACGAGCGGCCTGGCGGAACTTGAAACTAAAAAACCGATCTCCAAGGACCTATATTTTATGATCGGGAGTACCACAAAATCCTATACGGCCACGATGGTACTTCAATTGGTTGACGACGGGCTCATCAAGCTCGACGATCCGATCGGGAAGTACCTGCCAGGCCTCGTCCCCCGAGAAGATAGAATCACCATCCGGCACCTGTTGGAAATGCGAAGCGGCCTGGGGGCATATGGGCCAAATCCCGAGTTTGTAAAATTCATGGAACCCGATCCTCTCGGGGCTTGCAAGCCGGAGGTGCTTGTCAAGTTCAGCCTCGTCAATACTATAGAGCCCGACAGGGAATTTCACTACACCAATGTCAACTACATCCTCCTCGGCATGCTGATCGAGAAAGTCACAAACAATTCTTTAAGTAATGAGATGAAAAGGAGAATTCTTCAGCCGTTGGGTATGTCCCATACCTTTATGCTCACGGAGCTGAAAATGCCCACTCCTTACGCGCACGGCTATATTTATGAGGAGGGGAAAGTAATCGATGCAACCTATACAATACATCCGTCCCTGTTCTGGACCGCGGGTGGTATTGTTTCCACGGCTGCCGATCAGCTTATCTGGGCAAAAGCTCTGGTCGAGGGCCGGCTTCTGTCACCACAGGCCCATTCGGAGCAGTTCAATATGAAACCGGCCGCAGGTAGGCTGGGCTTTTACGGCTTTGGGGCGTTGAACATGAATGGACTAATCGGGCATGGGGGTAACGTAAACAACATGTATACCTCTTTTGTCGGGCGATATCATGGATATGACTGCGTAATCCTCGTAAATGGCCAGGCCGGAGATTCCGAAGAAAAAACCTTCAGGGCTAAAGCTATACTGGAAAAAGTCATAAAAGAAACGGGATTGTAACCATAATACTAACCCTTTGCTCCAAGCCGACGCGGTTCCTGCGCGACTGAGCATTTTCGTTAGGAGGAAGGCTATGAAAATACATGAAACCACCAAAAGTGGAGAGAACAGAATGATTGGAAGATTTCTGTCTTTTCAACGAGGACTGTTGGTCTTTGCCTGTCTAATATTTCTGATATGCGGCCCCCAGGCCGCTTTTTCCACAAGTGAGCAGTCCTATGATGTGCTGATCAAGGGTGGAACTATTTACGACGGCACATTGAAGCCGCCCTACGTCGCGGACATAGCCATCAAAAACGATAAGATAGCGGCAATCGGAATCCTTTCCGGAGAGGCAAGCAAGACGCTTGATGCGAGCGGATTCATCGTCACCCCAGGCTTTATCGATATCCATGAACACTCGGATATGATCTTTGCCGGTGGCATCACAGGAGACTCATCTGATGTCCGGGAGGAGCTTAAAGGGAATTATAATGCCCTCTTTCAGGGTGTGGCCACTGTGGTCACGGGCAACTGCGGAAACGCCATCAGCGACACGACGAAATGGTTGGGCATGGTGGAATCCATGAATTTTGGCACGAACGTCATGCACCTTGTCCCCCATGGGAAAATCAGGTTTGAGATTTTTGGAAAGAATCAGCCGGAGGAAATGAGCCCGGCGCAGCTGGATCTCATGAAGGCGAGGGTCGAGTCGGAGATGAAAAAGGGGGCAGGCGGCATGAGCACGGGTCTTGCCTATGCCCCGGGCATAAAAGCCACCACAGAGGAACTGATCGAACTCAGCAAGGTGGTGAACCGGTATGGTGGGATCTACGCCACACACATGCGCGACGAAACCGGAACGATCCTTGAGGACGGCAGGATTGCGTTGCTGGAGTCGATCAAGGAGGCCATTGAGATCGGCAGGAGATCTGGCATCCCTGTGCAGATATCCCATCTAAAACTCCAGGCACCCCACAACGGCGTGAAGGCATCCCGGATACTCGGTCTTATTGAAGAGGCCCGCAGGGAGGGCCTGGACGTCACTACGGACAGTTACACCTACACAGCGGGGGTAAGCGAGTTGGCTATCCTGCTGCCCAACAGGTTCAAAACGGCCGCGGGCGGGATCAGTGAGCAGTACAAGACCCGGGACGGGAGAAAGCAGATTAAGGGTGTTATCGAGAAGGTCTTTATCGATATCCCTCCGGAGAAGTTTAAGATCATAGGTTATGAGGGCAAGTCTGAATATGAGGGGAAGACGCTCAAGGAAATTTCAGCCATAGAAGGCAAAGATCCCATAGATTGCTATGTGGACCTGGTGTGCGGGAAAAACATGCCGATCGGGATCATATTCGCCCACAATGAACAGGCCATGCGGGACTTCATGCCCAACCACTATGTCTTCACCTGTTCAGACGGCATGACCTGGGCAAGGGGCCTTGAAGGGGCGCATCCAAGGTTCTACGGCGCCTTTGCGCGGAAGCTGAGACAATTCACCCTGGATGAGCATCTCCTGAGCCTGCCTGACGCCATCCGCTCCATGACTTACTTGCCGGCGGAAAAGTTGGGGATGGCCGGCAGGGGCAAGATCGAGCAGGGAGCCTTCGCAGATATTGCGATATTGGATCTGAACACGTTGACGGACAAGTCAACCTATGAAAAACCTGATACCTATGCCGAGGGGATTGTCCATTTGCTGGTAAACGGTGTCGTGACTATCGAAAACCGGAAGCTGACAGGAAGACGTGGAGGAAGGGCTTTGAAGGGAAGAGGAAAAACAAAAAACAAGTAAATTGATGGGGGGGCAGACCATAACGATCTAACCCCCGCTCCACGAGGCCCCCGACCCGCGCGGCTGAGCATTTTCGTTAGGAGGAAGGCTATGAAAATACGAAAATATCTAATAATTGCTGCCATTATAACGGGATTACTATTACCTTTTTTTGCTTCAGAGTTTTTCGCATCCGAAAGGGCAGAGGGATTCGATGCTAAAACACGAGAGAAGATGGAGAAATCCCTGGACAAAGCCATGGAGGAGTCCCGTTCCCCGGCAGTTATCGCGGCCGTCTGGGCCCCCGGCAAGGGAACCTGGATCGCAATGCGGGGGAAGGCGGACCTTAAAACCGGCCGTGCGCCTGAGATAGGAGACAAGACACGAATCGGAAGTATCACAAAAACCTTTACCGCTGTGGCCGTACTGCAGCTGGTGGACGAGGGTAAAATTGCCCTGGATGATCCCATCGAAAAGTATCTGACGTTCGTTCGCGCGAATAGCGGAATCACCGTGCGGCAACTTCTCAACCATTCAAGCGGCATGTTCGACCCTGAGAACGATGACCATGATTTCCGGAAAGCGGTGAATGAAAATCCAGCCAAAGCGGTTTCTCCCCGCGAAATCGTAGAAATAGCCATGAAACATGCCCCCTATAACAAGCCCGGAGAAGGAGGACATTACTCCAACGCGAACTACAAGGCTCTCGGTCTGATCATAGAAAAGGTTACAGGAAAGGACCTTGGAACGGTCTTTCGCAAAAAGATATTCGACAAGCTCGGCCTAAAAAAAACGGTCTTCGTGACGAAACCGGAGATTAAGGGCGAGCACATTAACGGCTACGCTCTGCTGCCGGATCAGACGTTCAACGTGACCGTAAGACCCGATATCTGGGAACTCTGGGCCTCGGGGAACATAGTCTCCACCCTGGAGGACCAGAAGAAATGGGCGGAAGCGCTCGGACAGGGAACGCTGTTGAGCAAAAAATCCTACGAGGAAATGACCGACTGGATCGAAATTGAAGCGGCCCTCCCCGGCAAGTTCAAGTACGGGCTTGGCGTCGACCTGGTCGGAGAAGGATTCATCGGACACGCCGGAGCCGTTGACGGGTATTACAGCAGGATCGCCCATAACCCCGAGACGGACACAACCATCGTAGTTTTTTTCAACAATTTGTCAGCCAGGGAAGACGTCCTGGTGTACGAAAAATTCCTGCACGAATTGATCGATATTTTTTAGCCGCCTGCCCCGGCGGTTTTCTAATATATGTTAGACAGGAGACTCAAGCATTAGCAACGCCAAAAGCAGGAAGGAAAGAGGGAAGAAATGGGGTCATCTCAAAAGGTACGCAAGGAGATAATAACTTTTATAGTCATTGCATTCGCTCTAAGTTCGATATTTTACTTCTTACTGATCTCAGCAGGGACACTGGGAGCGAAGGGTAGATGGTATGTTCTTGGATTAATGTGGTGCCCGGGAATTGCCGCTCTAATCACCCGTGTACTTTTCTACAGGAACATTCGCGGATTCGGCTGGGGATGGGGAAAAACACGTTACCAGATTCTCAGCTACGTTCTCCCCTTCTCTTATTGTTTACTTGCCTACGTAATAGTATGGTTGTCTGGATTAGGCAGCATCAATGAAGAGTTCTCTCCCAACTATCTGCTCCTTATATCTCTCGGCACGATTACGAACTGTGTATTTGCTTTGGGGGAGGAAATTGGATGGCGCGGTTTTTTGGTTCCTCAACTTGCAAAATTAACAGATTTCACAAAGACTTCTCTCATTACTGGAGTAATTTGGTCCATCTGGCACTATCCGCTGGTTATTTTTGCTCATTACAACAGTGGAACCCCTGCTTGGTACGGACTAACATGTTTTACCGTAATGGCTGTCGGGATAAGTTTTGCGTTGAGCTGGATTCGCCTTAAATCCGGAAGCGTCTGGACAGCAATGCTTTTTCATGCCAGCCACAATCTTTACATTCAGAGTTTTTTTAATCCATTAACTAAGGACACTGGAATCACAAAATTCATCATTGGTGAATTTGGAGCTGCCCTCGCGGTTATAAGCGTGATAGTTGCCTACATTTTCTGGCGGATGCGTTCACGCTTAACAGACACACAGCTGAAATCAGAGCCTGAAGTTCTGGCTGAATCACACGGTGTCTGACAATTTATTCATCCGATAAAATGGTGCCAGTTCTTTGGCTTGGTCAGGTGCTCTTTCAAAACTTACTTAATGATTACGGTCAAGTGTAATCAAGCCCCTTTTGCGGGTGATAATCCCTTTCCCGCTAAAATGACGAACGCCCTGTTCTCATGATTAGACGGGAGACTCAAAAGTAAAGGAGGATTTAGATATGAAGCGTAAGGCTCTCTTATTGGTTCTTTTTATAACGTTATTTTTCGTTGTTTCGCCATCAATAGCCGAGGATAAATTTGAACCAAAGGATTTAAGGAACTTCATTAAAGCGGAAATGAAGCACCGGAACGTGCCGGCTGTCGCCGTTCTGATCGTAAAAAATGACAAAGTCATCTTTTCAGAGGGTTTCGGCTATCGGAATGTGGAAAAGAAACTGAAAGTAACGCCGGACACGATTTTCGGTATCGCTTCCGTCAGCAAGACTTTTGCCGCCCTGGCCGTCGGTCTGTTGGCGGACGATAAAAAGCTGGATCTTGACCAGCCGGTTCGCAACTATCTGCCGACGTTCAGGATGTCTGATGATTACCTGACCGGGCATATCACCCCACGGGATATGCTCTCGCACCGTACGGGCCTTCCGAGGCACGACCTCGTCTGGTACAATGCAGGACTGACCGGTGAAGAGACAACCAGAAGAATCAGATATCTGCAACCGAGTTATGGACTCCGGGAACGTTTTCAATACAACAATTTGATGTTCCAGGCATCCGGATGTCTTATGAGAAAGCTCTCCGGAAAAACGTGGGAAGAATTTGTGAAGGAAAGGATATTCATGCCGCTGGGAATGAAAAGCAGCAATTTTTCGATCGAGGAATTACAGAAATATCCGGATTATGCTCTCCCGTACTCGATGAACCCGGATTTTGCTATCCCATATTCTACGCACATCGATAGCGTGAAGAAATTTCCTGAAAAACTTTCAGATCTTGACATTAAACGGATTCCGTTCTTTAAGATGACCGCCAACGGTCCAGCAGGCGCCATCAATTCCAACCTCAATGACATGGCCAAGTGGGTCCGATTTCACCTGGCCGAAGGCAAGGTCGACGGCAATCAGATTATCGCCAGAGAAACACTGCTCCAGATGCATTCGTCCCAGATGGTCATACCATCTGACTCAGCATTTAAATTTCTCATCTACGATGAAACACCTACAATAAGCTATGGCCTGGGCTGGTTCATTCTGCCTTACCGCGGTCATTACATGGTTAATCACGGGGGGAATTTACCCGGTGTTACATCCTTGGTCAGTTTCATGCCCAAAGAGCAGATTGGCATCGTTGTGCTTACAAATATGACTGGGACTACTTTGACCTATGTACTAACCTTCAATATTTTCGACCGGCTTCTCGGCCTCAAACCGGTCGACTGGAGCAAAAGGCTCATGGAGGTGGAACGTGAAAACTGGGAAAAAAGTAAGAAGGCCGCAACAGATGCCGAAAAGCAACACCGGAAGAACACCCGCCCCAGTCATTCCCTTGTGGACTACGCGGGTCATTACAGTCACCCGGCCTATGGCGAGATCATTATTGGAAAGGAAGGCAACGGGCTGAACATCAAAATCAGGGGCAGAACCGCGCCGATGGATCACTATCAGTATGACACCTTCAGGGTTTCCGACGAGGACCCCGATCATCTTCTCGTCTATCATGATGTAAGAAACGTGACTTTCCTGCTGGATAAAAATGGCGATATCAACAGATTTTCACTTCCTCTTCAGGCGGGTGTGGACGACATCGTGTTCGAGAAGGTCGCCAGGAAATAGTTTGAGATTCTGCACCAAGACCTGCGCTGAAAACTGGCATCGGGGGAGGTCGAACCTGGACGGAGGCACCCGGCACGGCATGGCCAGCACCTATAGGAGTACTTCAGCCCCGCGCCCCCAGAGGAAATCAAAGAGGGGCAACCATGTACGGCACCAACTCGGCCTTGCAGCGGTATTTAAGGACGGATATGCGGAAACTTAAGGGAGTGTACGAGAAAGCCGGCTCACCCGGTTGCACAGAAAGATGATCCCCAGAATCAGCAGGATCGGGATGAGCTTGAAAAGCGGATACCAGGGCAGGAGGACGGCAGGGCTTGACGGGGATGGGATAGGCCTATAGATTCACTTACAAGGAGTACTGACGATGAAAGACTACACGATGGTAATACCAACCTACTGGGGCATGGCCAGCGAAGATATGGGCGCCCAGGAAGAAATCGTTTTCGATCACCCCACACCGCTGAATGAAACCGGAACACTCCCCAATCTGCTGGACAGCCTGGACATACTGGACGGCGCCGAGGGCAAGGTGGTAATTATTGCCGTCGCGAACAATAACGATATCGCCGCGCTGGTCCGGGACAAGATCGAGACCTTGGTAGAACCGTTCCGCTCCAAACATGACATAACCTGCATGCACACGCTGATGCTCGAAAAGCTGGCCGCAGACCTGAAGGCGGAAGGCGTTTCGCAGGAGGCTGTTGACATCCTGAATCTCAACAACTACTCTGCCGTCCGCAATATGTGCTCAATTGCCGGGATATTGAACGCGAGCAAGTACACGATTTTCATTGACGATGACGAAGTGTTCCACGATACCGATTTCCTGGGAAAAATCGAAAGAACGATGGGAACAAAGGTCAATGGCGAGTCGGTCAGAGCGCTTGCGGGATACTACCTGCAGCCCGATACGCCGATGCTCGATGAAAGCAAGGTGTCCGCATGGCGCAAGCCTTACTGGAACAATGCTGAGGGAATGAACCGGGCATTCGAGAAATTCATCCTGCATGGCGACATGATTAAGCCGACCCCGTTTGCGTTCGGTGGGAACATGACGATAACACTGGACCTTTTGAAACAGGTTCCGTTCGATCCCCGGATAACCCGAGGCGAGGACATAGATTTTTTGATCAATCTCAAGATAAGCGGTGTTACGTTCTTCCTGCATCGCGAGCTGGCCATCAAACACCTTCCGCCAGAGTCGTCGTCACGACCGGACTGGAAAAAAGTCAGGGAAGACATCCTGCGGTACCTCTACGAGCGCAAAAAGGTAGCCGATCATCCGGAAGTGTCGCTGGATTATCTTCAGCCGTATCCAGGCATGTTTGTCGGGCCGGACATACACGAAAGAGTGATCAAAACCAACAAATTGCTCAAGGCCGAGTATGAGGCCGCAGGTGACATAGAAGCGGCAAAGGAATGCGATGCAAACATCGAGCTTGCCAGGAACGATCCCTTTCGTGACGTTGATACAAGGAACTGGCTGAAGGAACTCACGGAGAAATGGCAGGAGCTGACGCGGCGCGTTGAAGGACGATTTGCGAACTACGTATGACGAAGGGCGACGGATAACGAGAGGAAACTATTCAGATGAGCAGATTATTTCTATCCCCAATGTGGTTTTTAGCCTTATATAGCCTTTCTTTCGCTGGAGAATAGATCGTCAAAGATAAACACACTTTAAGATTTGAAGGCCATATCGAAAAAAACGCCATCCCCAAGTTCAATGAGCTGGTTAGTGAAGATATTAAAACCATCATCGTAAACTGCCGTGGAGGTGATGTACTCGCGGCAATACCAATTGCTGAGAGAATTCAAAGTGAAGCTCCCCGCCCACAAGAAGTATACTACACATTCTTCACATTTGAACATTATGGGTGGAGATATTAATCAATATAAACCAGAGCATAAAAGCACCCCCTTGAAGAAATGACATAATCGGGTAAGGGAAAATTTCTCTCTCCCCCTGCAATTCCGGGTGCTGGTCGATCCCTATGCTTGCTGGTCCTCCGTTGAAGGGGTCGGGTCTTTTTCAGTTTCATCGGGTTCAACCGCCTTGTCTTCCAGCTTGCGCTGCCTTTTTTCCTCTTTCTTTTTTTTCTTGGCCAATTCTTTCTGACGTTTCTGGAACTGGTAATGAGATTTTGCCATGGCGTTTCCTTTCTGGTCGGTTGCCGAATCGATAAGGTCGCTGACAACAGGAAAAATAATCTCAGCCGGCATAATTGTGGTTTGATGCAAGCGATCAATAAAAAAGGCGTCCCCCGTTTCACAGGAGATGCCTTTTAATTACCTTAAAAAACAGGTTAGACAACGGTCACATTGACAGCAGCCGGACCTTTTGGCCCTTCCTCGATGTCAAAGGTCACGCTCGCACCTTCACTGAGGGTTTTAAAACCGGTCGCATTGATTGCGTTATGATGCACAAATACATCCGGTCCGTCTTCCTGTTCGATGAATCCAAAACCTTTACGGTCATTAAACCACTTAACAGTTCCATTTGCCATAATATCATCCTCCTTTCAAAAAATTTCAACGTTACAAACTGAAGGATGATAGCGCTTAACAAACGAATAATTCCCACAGAAAGAACCCCTCCCGCCAATTTACAGCAGGACTTAATTGATGATACATATTAAGCGCCCTTATACGTAATAGCAAGCCAAATATTTATTTTTTTAAAAATATCAACAAATCAGCTTGGTCAATATGAAAACCCTTGTCTTTTTATTGCACAGAGCCAGTAATTTGAAATGCTGCCCAGAAGTATGGATGGGCATTATAGGTATTTTTTACCTTCAATTGTGCTGTGCGCAATGCACTGCGTTTGTCAGTTTCTTTTAAAGACTTATAGAACTGCTGCATCAAAATTGAGGTGGCCTGATCATCAACTTTC
>JAUSPI010000217.1 GCA_030655775.1 Syntrophales bacterium | reverse complement strand
CTCTTTACCTCTTTCACCGTGCAACCAATAAAAAAGGCCTCTCTACCAAGGCCCATTTATTCCGATATTCTTTACCTTTATGTCAATACATTGTAAGAATTATTTGTAACGCTATATCAATTTATTGTGAAACTCTACACCCCGCTGGCCGCAAATTGATTGACACAAGCAAAAAAATGTATATATTAAGGTCGCGGAGAGTTGATACCTATGTACTTTCATACTTCACAAATAGTCCTGGCAAACAGGACGTTTGATCATGCTGAAAAGCTGGCCTCGACGTATTTCCGTCTGAGCCACAAGGAGCTCAAGGCTCACAGGTATGATGTCAAGACCTTGGAACACCTTGAAAAACATGAAATTAATGACACTGCATTTGCCCATCTTTGCAGGTACCACTGTCATAAGGGTGGGGATATAAGCGACCCTGACAAATTCCAGTTTTTCAGAATCTGCCTGCAGGATAACAGGATTCTCGATGCTGTTGAGAGGGCTAATTCTTTTATCAAACTGGTTCCCCTCATGTTGTATATAGCCACCCATGAACTTGTTCATGTAATACGGTTCAACAATGGGTCCAGTAATTTTGATGCGCCACTGGAAGAGAAGATCAAAGAAGAAGACAAAGTTCATTATATTACCCGTAATATGCTCAAGTCGATTGCCGATCCGGATCTGCGTCTTGTTATTGATTGCTTTCGTGATCAGTACAATATAGGGGATATATTAAATTGACCATTGAGTGCCGATGAATATGAAACTCGTGTGGAGGTTTTTATAGGATGCCAATTTACGAATATCAATGTAAAAAATGTGGCAAGAATTTTGATGTGTTGCAGAAAATTACAGACACGGAGGTTACGGCCTGTAATGCCTGTCATGGTCCCGTTAAAAAGTTAGTCTCCCTTTCCACTTTTCACCTGAAAGGTTCGGGCTGGTATGTAACTGATTACGGCGGGAAGAAAGCACCTGCCAGTAACGGTAGCAAAGATGAAATTCAAACTTCTTCTACTCCCAGTAAACCCGATACAGCAAAACCAGCTTCCAAAACGGACAGTAAAGACTGAAGTCCTTTTATACAGTAAATTATAAAGAGGTGGCCCAGATGTAGTGGAGACCACCTCTTTTAATTTGTTCAATTTCCTGACAAGTTCGTAAAAAGTCTTTTCGGAGCGAATTAAAGCATTTTGGGAAAAAGATGGTGGTAGTGACCGGCGTTAAGAAAATCTAACTGTTTGAGTGCGTTAGCACGAGTTTTAGATTTTTAGCCGGGCAATAACAGCATCCCCAAAATGGTTCTGAGCGAATAAAACTGACTTTTTACGAGTGCATCATTTCCTGAATTGCAAATAATCTATATGTCAAGGTTAGATACTTTGAGTGCATTTTCGTATATAAAGGCTCTCCTCGGCTCCACCTGATCACCCATGAGCGTCGTAAATATTGCATCTGCAACGACCGGATCCTCCACTTTCACCTGAAGGAGCGTTCTCTTCTCCGGGTCCATCGTTGTTGCCCACAGCTGTCCAGGATTCATCTCTCCCAATCCCTTATAACGCTGAATAGACATCCCCTTTTTCCCGCTATTTAGCACACATTCTACGAGAGAAGTCATACTGTCAAGCTGTTGATGTGGTTTGTCGTCCGCCTCTTTTTCTGCCACCAGGTACGGCGCTTCCCCCAGATAGCTCAACTGGTTTAGAAGTTCCCTTGCCCTGGCAAATTTAGGCACATTAAATATATCTTTATCATGATACACCTTGAGGAGACGGCCGTTTTCCACCACATTAAAAAACAATTTATATCCACCATGCTCTTCGTCCATCTCAGCCCAGCAATCACCTATCTTATCTTCTATAGCCATACTGATCCTTTTTCCAACCTTAACAAGAGTTTCTTCATGCCTGAAAACGTCTTCGTTAAAAGCCGGGTCTCCTGCCAGTAATCTAACGATGTCTTTATTTTTCCCTTCATTCTCAAACTTGTTCAATATAGCATCCAGTTTTATGCCTTTCTTGATCAGACCATACAGACGGCTTCCCGTCACACTACTTCCATCACCCAGCATAACCTGCACCTTGTTGACGCCATTATCCAGGATGTAGTTTTCCATTTCCTCGGCTGTATTAATATATCTTTCTGCACTTTTGTTAGAGACCCGAAAGAGTGGTGGCTGCGCTATATATAAATGCCCTCTTTCTACCAGCCCTTTCATGTGCCTGAAAAAGAATGTTAAGAGAAGGGTCCTGATATGAGACCCGTCGACATCGGCATCTGTCATAATAATAACTTTATGATACCGGAGCTTGCTAATATCGTAGTCTTCTTCTCCGATGCCTATCCCGAGGGCTGTAATGATTATTTTAATCTCCTCATTGTTGAGCATCTTGTCGAATCTTGCTTTTTCAACATTTAACAGTTTTCCTCTAAGGGGCAGTATCGCCTGGTTTTTCCTGTCTCGACCCTGCTTAGCCGATCCACCAGCCGAGTCTCCCTCCACAAGATACAGCTCACTTCCTGCGGGATCTTTCTCCTGGCAGTCTGCCAGTTTTCCAGGAAGCGAACTAATTTCAAGTGCCGTCTTTCTTCTGGTAAGCTCCCTCGCTTTCCGAGCCGCTTCCCTGGCCCTTGAAGCCTCAACTGCCTTATGTATAATCTGTTTCGCAACAACCGGATTTTCTTCCAGGTAATGTCCCATCTTTTCATATACAATACCTTCCACCAAACCCTTGACTTCACTGTTACCCAGTTTCGTTTTTGTCTGCCCTTCAAACTGGGGCTGAACCAACCTTATGCTAATGACACACGCAAGTCCTTCACGAATATCCTCACCTTTAAAAGATTCTTTTCCAGGCTTTAAAAGGTTATTACTGATTGCATAATTATTAATCACCCTGGTAAGGGCTGACCTGAACCCGATTAAATGCGTTCCGCCTTCTGTAGTATTGATGCTATTTGCAAAAGAAAAGGTGTTCTCCGCGTACGTATCATTATACTGTATGGCAACCTCAACCTGACAATCTTCCTTAGAACCATTTATGAAAATCGGTTTTTTATGAAGTGTCTTTCTGTGTCTGTTTATGTATTCGACAAAGGAAACTATTCCACCTTTATACAAAAACTCGGCGTTTTTATCTGTTCTTTCATCCTTCAGGTTGATTTTGACACCCTTATTTAAAAAAGCCAGCTCCCGTAATCTGTTAGTAAGAACCTCAAAACTGAATTCTATATCTTCAAATATTTCCAGATCGGGTTGAAATGTAATCTTTGTACCCCTTCTCTTCGTATGACCCACTTCTTTAAGAGAATCTGCTGGTACACCCTTTTTGTAAGACTGTCTATATACCCGGCCATCCCGTCGCACCTCCAGCTCAAGATACTCTGACAGAGCATTCACCACGGAAATCCCAACACCATGAAGACCCCCTGACATCTTATAGTCATCACTGGAAAATTT
Organism: Syntrophales bacterium; assembly: GCA_030655775.1. NCBI lineage: Bacteria > Pseudomonadati > Thermodesulfobacteriota > Syntrophia > Syntrophales > Syntrophales bacterium. The sequence goes on along the minus strand of JAUSPI010000217.1, from coordinate 15,188 downwards.
CGCACCTGAGTGTAGCTTTGTCATTACAACTTCCGCTGCCGAGACATGCTCGGTCTTATGCATATCAACAGGAATCCCCCGACCGTTATCATCTACCGTGACACTATTATCTACTCTAATCTTGACATCAATTTTATCGCAAAAGCCGGCGGATGCCTCATCAATACTGTTGTCGACGACCTCATAAACAAGATGGTGAAGACCCCCCTTTCCGGTACTACCTATATACATGGCGGGCCTCTTTCTTACGGCTTCAAGGCCCTCCAGTACTTTTATACTATCTGCACGATAACTCGTTTCTATCATTCTTCCTCGAAAACTCCCCTCATTAAACTTTACATCTTAAGCGGCATAACGATACAGATATAACGATCGTTTCCCGCTTCGCTAATCACCCCCGGTCTAAGTCCCGGTCTTATATCAAATACTATGCTGTCCCCGCTTATTACTTGAACTCCATCTATTAAATAACCAACATTGTAAACTACTTCAATTTCTTCACCTCTATATGAAATATCTATTTCCTCATTTGCCTCTCCGATATCAGGATTTGTTGAATTGAGAATCATCTTATTTTCTGTAATCGTGATCTTTACACCGCTGTATTTGTCGCTCGATATCACACTCATTCGTTTTAGTGAGTGTAAAAATTGTTCCCTGTCCAACTGAACCGAAACTCCTTTATCGGTCGGCATAACTTTTTTATACTCCGGATACTCTGAATCCACCAGGCTAATCCTCAAAATTGTATCATCTTTCTTAAAAACGCATTTCCCTTTTTTAACTCCAACTTCTATATATTCACTTCCATTATCAACTAATTTTTTAACCTCGCTAATTCCCTTCCTTGAAATAATAATTCCACCACTAATATCTATAAATTCACCTTCTTCTTCTTCAAAATTTACAAGAGACAATCTGTGCCCATCAGTCGCAACCATTCTCATCCAATACCCCTTATCCTTCTTTTCTGTTTCTAAAAAGGCACCATTCAAATGACTCCTCATCTCCTCTTTCGACATCGAAAAAAAAGTCTTATCTATCATTTCACCTATCATATTACTTTTTACTTTAAAGAAAGTTATCCCTTCATCGCCCAACACCTCTGCCTCTGGAAAATCATCCGCCGAAATACCGGGAATCTTATACATAATCTTTCCACACGTTATATTGACCCAATTATTTTCTCCCTTTTTAAAACTTATAAGATCCCCCTGAATTTCTCTTATCATTTCAAATGTTTTCCTTGCTGAAAGCGTTATAACGCCATCAGATATAATCTCCGCATCATAGTACGAAACCAATCCTATTTCCCTGTCCGTAGCAGCAACTTTTATTCTATTCCCTTCCGTTTTTATCAGGATATTATTTAAAATTGGTGTCGTCGTTTTTATTTCCACAATACCAAGAGTTTTTTGTATTCCCTCTAAAAGTAATGACCTTTTTATATTAAATTGCATTTAATCACCTATCTTTCTCACATCAATTTTAATATTTCTCAATTAAGTATACTAATATATAATAGTAGTAGTAGTAAGATCAGTTGATATGTGGATAACTATTTTTATTCAATTATTACAAGCATGTTTATCATATAGTCTCTGTTAGTGAAATATTTAGATATGTTACTGAGTTTTATATAAACGCATTAGGTCTTGACTCGTAATGAATCTTCTATTTCCCCTATCAAGTTTCTTATTTTAACATCCTTTTCCATGAGTTTCTTTATCTTATTATTAGCGTATATGACTGTCGAGTGATCCTTACCTCCCATTTCCGATCCTATCTCCGGATATGATAAATTGGTTATCTTTCTCGACAGATACATTACAATTTGTCTTGGCAGAATGAAAGCTTTATTTCTCTTTTGGGATTTAATGTCAGATTTTTTCACGTTAAACTTATTAGCAGCTGCCCTAATGATCTCATCAATGGTAATTTCTTTTACACCCTCATGCCCGAGAAGTTTTTCAAGTACTCCTTTTGTAGTATCTATATCTATTTTTTCCCCCGTAAGAGAAGTGTATGCACCTATTCTTATGAGGTAACCTTCAAGCTCTCTTATGTTTGACTCCACCCTTGAGGCGATATAATGGGCGACATTATCGGGTATTGAGATATTAATTTCCTGTGCCTTCTTTTTGATAATGGCAACCTTTGTTTCTGTTTCCGGTGGTTGAATGTCTGCTATGAGACCCCATTCAAATCTTGAGCGTAATCTTTTCTCGAGGTTTGGAATGTCTTTTGGGAATTTGTCGCTTGTAACAACAATTTGTTTAGCAGAGTCATGTAATCTATTGAATGTGTGGAAAAATTCTTCCTGTGTCCTTTCCTTTCCAGCTATAAATTGGATATCATCAATTAGAAGGGAATCTATATTTCTGAATTTCTCACGGAAGGTTTGCATTTTGTCATATCTTATGGCGTTGATAAGTTCATTCATGAATTCCTCAGCTGAAAGGTATAAAACATTTCTTTCGTGGTAGAGAGAGAGGGTGTGGAGGCCGATGGCGTTGAGAAGGTGTGTCTTTCCAAGTCCGACTCCGCCATATATAAACAGAGGATTGTAATTCTTTGCCGGCTGCTCGGCAACAGCTATAGCTGCAGCATGTGCAAACTGATTACTTGAACCAACAACAAATCTCTCAAAATTGTAGTGAGAATTGAGCGAGGGGAAAACTCTTTTTATACTCACAGCAGGCTTCGTTTTATGTGTTGTTTTGTGACTCCTTTCAACGGCTGTATCCGTTTTTTCGTTCCTTACGGTAAAATTTATATTTACGTCAATGCCCATTACCCCAGATAGGGATTCCCTCATGATAGGCAGATAATTTTCGGTTAACCAGTCATTAAAGAACTTATTAGGTACAGAAAGACCTATATTATTTCCTTCAATAGAGGTAATGCTGATCGGACTTATCCATGTTTCGTAATTTTGCTTACTGATCTTTTCTTTAATAAAATTACAACTTTTTTCCCAGAGTATGTCCACGGCCCATTAACCTTATTAACAAATTTACCAACAACTGTTGATAAGTCTCATCTTGACAGATAAAGTAAAGACATTAACAATTCGCAAGAGTTATGTTTATAACAATAACAAACACTTGCAAATTCAACGTCGCCTGTAAAACCACTACTTACCGATATCTGATTATAGCGTATATAATATGAAAATTGCAAAAACACAAAAGATATTTTTATATTTATTCGTTTCCTGCTTCTCTTATAAACTGTACCAGTCTGTTTAGCTCTTCCGGGTTGGAAAACTTGATTTCGATAGTGCCAGCCTTCTTTGATTGTCTAATCTTAATAGATGTCATCAATTTAGACGATAGCTCCTTTTCCAGATCAACGATAGCTTGCTCCTTTTGGAGCTTCTTTTTTTGCCCCGGCAAGGCCTTTATGTTTTTGATTATAAGTTCCGTTTCTCGAACACTTAACCCCTTCTTGAGAATAGCTCCAAGGACCCGGACCTGTTCCTCGGCGGTACTGAGGGCAAGGAGTGCCCTTGCATGACCGGCGGATATGGTTTTTTGGGTCAGGGCATCCTTTACCCCTGAGGGCAGTTTAAGCAGTCTGACGGAATTGGCAATTGTCGATCTATCCCTGCCGACTCTGGATGATATTTCCTCTTGAGAAAGGAAAAATGTGTTCATGAGGGTTTGAAAAGCCTCTGCTTCTTCGATCGGGTTCAGCTCCTCGCGCTGTAGATTTTCTATAATTGAAATTTCAGCCATTTCACGGTCTTCAGCTTCCCTGATGATTACAGGAACATCCTTCAACCCTGCTTCCTGGGCGGCTCTCCAGCGACGTTCTCCCACAATTATTTCGTAGCCGGTGTCTGATCTCCTGACGACTATTGGTTGAATAATCCCATTTTTTTTGATGGAAGAGACGAGTTTTTCAAGGTCTTTTCTACTAAAGTTTTTTCTTGCCTGAAATCTGTTGGGGCAAAGCTCTTCAATGCCGCATATTACAAACTGAGGTTTATCATTTAAGTCGTCAAGAAGATCCGGAAACATCGCTCCCAGACCCTTGCCCAGCGAATTTTTTGGTGGCATTTATATCCTCCCATTGGACAGCATTTCTTGTGCAAGTTCCATATAGGAAATTGCACCACGCGACCCGATATCATAGAGAATTATCGGCAGTCCGTGGCTCGGACTTTCAGAGAGTCTTACATTTCTCGGGATAACGGTTTTAAAGACCTTTTTACCGAAATGTTTTCTAACATCTTCAGCAACCCTGTGGGAAAGCCTGTTTCTTGTGTCGAACATGGTCAAGAGTATCCCGCGGAGAAAAAGAGATGGATTAAGTCTTGCTTTAATGAGCTTTACCGTTTGCAGTAAATATCCGAGGCCCTCCATCGCGAAATATTCACACTGCAGAGGAATGATAAGATTGTCGGAAGCAACAAGGGAGTTGATTGTCAAAAAACCGAGAGAAGGAGGACAGTCTATAATAATAAACTCGTAGGGAGTATCCATTTTTTGTAAAAGATATTTGAGCCTTTTTTCCCTGTCCGGGAGAGAAACAAATTCTACTTCTACACCGATGAGGTCCCGATTAGAGGAAATTATGTCAAGAGTGGGGATCTGTGTGCTGACAATGACGTCCTTCAGGGGAACCTTACCTGTCAGTGAATGATACAGGTTCTTTTCGGCTATCAATGATTTCTCTATGCCTATGCCGTTTGATGCGTTTCCCTGGGGATCACAATCTATGAGAAGTGTTCTCTTTTCCGTTGCTGCTAACGACGCTGACAGGTTGATTGCCGTTGTCGTTTTGCCGACACCGCCTTTTTGATTGGCTATACATATAATTTTGCGCATTATTCATCGAAACATTATTGGATTTTTACGGTAAGGAAAGAGATGCTGAAAGCTACCATAAAAAAGAAGGTTTTTGAAGGAATATTTTAGTTGCGGGCCTTTTTATAGACGACGATATTTCTGCGATCTCCTGTAACAGGTAGCTCGATTGTGTGGCATTCGGCATATTCCAGTCCCGTTTTTGTGGATATTTCTTCAGCTTGCTCAAGTTCCTCATCGATGTTAATTCCCTTCATGGCAATTAGGATTCCGCCCGGGGAGATGAAATACTCGCCCATTGTGAGAAATTGCGGTAGCTTGAAGGAAGCCCTGGATATTATGACATCAAAGATGCCACGGTACGTTGGGTCCTTCATCAGCAGTTCAGCCCTCCTGTTAATGACGGTTGTGTGATGAAGCTGAAGCTTACGAACAATATTTTTGAGAAATGAAACCTTTTTACGGGAAGAGTCAAGAAGGGTTACCCTCAGCCGGTCTTCTGCTATCTTCAGAGGGATTCCCGGAAAACCGGCGCCTGTACCAATGTCCAAAAGAGAAGAGCTCTTATTCTTTACAAAATTTAGAGGGGTAAGTGAGTCGATGAAGTGCTTTATCGGTATATCAAGCTCAGACTTGACAGACACAAGATTAATTTTTGCGTTCCAGAAAATAAGCTCCCTGTAGTATTCCTCAAAGAGAGAGATGTGCCTTTCTCCGAGATTCACGCCTATCGCACGTGAGGCCTCGGTTAGTATTCTGGGAAGAAGATCGTCCATTGTTCTAAAGCCCGAAAACATATTTTTTATATAAAAACCCCCTTTCCATACCATTTTTATCCGGTGCGTGTAAATGCCAATCAAAGCTGCTTCGATAAAAGAGAGAAGAACATTGCTTTTACTGATAAACATATTATAATTGAAAAAGTTTGCCAAGAGAGGTGTTATAAAAAATGCCGATATATGAGTTTTACTGTGAGAAGTGCAACACGATATATAACTTTTTTTCACGGTCGGTGAATACCGAGAAGGTTCCACTTTGTCCGCATTGTGCAACAATTAAGTTAAAGCGTCAGATGTCCATCTTTGCCACAATTTCCGGGGGCAAAGAAGAGGGAGATGATGACATGCCGCCGATTGATGAGGCAAAAATGGAAAAGGCAATGGCAATGCTTGCCGGCGAGGCGGACAAAATGGACGAAGATGACCCGCGCCAGGCCGCAATGCTGATGAGGAAACTTTCGGATACTGCCGGTCTGGAGCTGGGCTCCGGTATGGAAGAGGCTTTGGGCCGTATGGAAGCGGGTGAAGATCCGGAGAAAATTGAAAAAGAGATGGGAGAACTGCTGGAGGGAGAAGACCCGTTTATTTTGAATCGTAAGGGAGGGAAAGGCGTTAGGAAACTAAAACCTCGAGTGGACGAGAAGCTCTACGACCTTTGAAGAATGCATACGACGGCAAAGAGAGAAAACATCACAATCGTCTTAAATAATCCGAAATATCCCGGAAACATCGGTTCTGTGGCACGATGTGCAAAAAATACGGGGATTGAGAAACTCTTTATCGTTGGACACAGTGATCCCGACATAGAAGAAATAAAAAAAATGGCAACCCATTTTGCCGCCGATGTAATTGAAAACATGCAATGGTTCAGTCGATTGGAGGAGGCTCTCTCCGGTTTCCAATATGTTGTTGGAACCACATCCAGGCTGGGAAGTGTACGGGGACCTGTCGTTCATCCACGGGAGATGGCCGAACAGATTACGGATATTTCTCAGAACAATCAAGTCGCCATTCTCTTTGGGCCGGAGGATGCGGGGCTGACCAATGATGAGCTGAAATACTGTCATCTTCTGGTTACCATTCCCACCTCCGATGAGCTTAAATCGATCAATCTTTCTCATGCGGTGATGATCCTGTGCTATGAAATATTTACGGCGTGCACGCCGACAACCGAAAGATTTACACCGAAGCTGGCCACGTCATTTGAGCTTGAAGAAATGTACGACCATCTGAAGAAGATGCTGATAAAGATAGATTTTATCAACCTGGAAAACCCCGATCACTGGATGACAAGCATACGTCGTTTTCTTTCAAGGACGCAACTTTTTTCAAAAGAGGTGCAGATTATCCGCGGTATCTGCCGGCATGTTGAAAGGAGTATCGAGAACAAAAAGACTTGACTTTGCCCGGCCGGAAACTTAATTAGCAATTGACCGTAAAACTGTTAAACCTATAGCGTTAATTGGAGGCATTGAAAATGAACAAAACTTTCTCCTTTACAGGAGCGAAAAAGATAGTCTTTGGCAATGGTTCTTTTGATGAACTTGTAGAACATATTAAGGAGTCAGGTGGCAATAAGCCTCTGATAGTACTTGATAAAAACCTTTCTGAGACTGGATTCAGAGAGAAGGTTTCAGCGCTCCTCGATAGAGGTGGCATGAAGTATGCCATATTTGACAGGGTTGAAGCAGAACCCGCGTTGGAACTTGCCGATGAGGGAGCAAAAATTGCCCTTAAAGAGAAATGTGATGCAGTTGTGGGTATCGGTGGCGGAAGCGCCATGGATGTTGCGAAGGCGGTTGCCGTGCTCGCTGCCAATAAAGGAAAGGCCGTGGATTATTTAGGATTAAATAAGGTTCCGGGCCGCGGGCTTCCGAAGATAATGATTCCGACAACGGCCGGCACTGGAAGCGAGGTAACTTTTACAGCGGTATTTTCAAGAAAGGATCTGAAGAAGAAGGAGGGGATGAACAGCCCGTATCTTTATCCCGAATTGGCCCTTTTGGATCCAAGATTAACGCTGAGCCTTCCACCCGAACCGACCGCTGCTACCGGAATTGATGCGCTCTGTCACGCGATAGAATCCTACACATCCGTTAATTCAAGTCCTATGAGTGAACTGGTCTCTCTGGAGGCGATAGATTTGATATCACTTAGCCTTAGAACCTGTGTCCATAACGGCAGCAACCTTGAAGCCAGAGAGCAGATGCTTCTGGGCAGTCTTTACGCAGGCCTTGGCCTTGCCAATGCGGGTGTTGGCGCCGCCCATTCCCTTTCCTATCCTCTCGGCGGGAAGTACGGCATCTCGCACGGTTTAGCAAATACAATTATGCTTCCCCCCGTAATGGAGTTCAATCTGCCCGCCGCCCTTGAAAAATTTGTCGTCATCGCTGCCGTGATGGGAGAGCAGACAGAAGATATCCCGCTCAGAGATGCGGCATATTTAGCCGTAGAGGCGGTAGAGGCGCTGATAGAGGATTGCGGTATATTTACCGGACTGGAAGACCTCGGCATTCCCGAAGAAGATTTTCCGGAACTGGCGAAGGTTGCCATGACCGTGGCGAGACCCCTGGAAAACAATCCACGCAAGGTGACTCTTGAGGATGCTATAGCGATGTACGAGCAGGTTTATTGAATGTAAGCGTTGAGCTATAAGCCGTCAGCTTTCAGCAAGAACAAAGGATTAGGATAGTAGGTTGGGTTGAGGAACGAAACCCAACGAAAGGATTGTTGAATTGCTACAGCTTTGAACTCGAAACTCGAAACTTTAAACTCAACAGTTGGAGGCAAAAATGGCAGGTGCGGAAGTTATAGGGAAAGAAGAGATCAAAGAGGTTATGGATGTACTGGAGACGGGCGTCCTTTTCAGATATGGATTTGATAAAGAAAGAAAAGGAATCTTCAAAGTAAGGGAGTTTGAAGAGGCTTTTGCAAAGTATTGCGGTGCCGGATATGCCCTCGGTGTATCCTCCGGTTCTGCCGCACTGAAGGTCGCCCTTGCTGCCATGGGTGTCGGCCCGGGGGATGAGGTTATTGTCCCGGTGTTTACATTCGTTGCCACATATGAGGCGGTGCTGGAGGTGGGGGCAATTCCGGTAATGGCTGATGTTGATGAATCGCTTAACCTGGATCCCGATGATATTCAGGCGAAGATGACACCCTATACGAAGGCGGTCATCCCTGTCCACATGTGCGGAGCGCCTGCACGGATCGACAAGATTGTTGACGTTGCAAGGAAAAACAACCTTATGGTTCTTGAGGATAATGCTCAGGGCTGCGGCGGTAGCTACAAGGGAAAGAAGCTCGGGACATTTGGAGACATGGGGATATTCAGCTTTGATTATGTAAAAACGATAACTACCGGTGAGGGGGGCATGATTTTGACGGACAATAAAGCCCTCTACGGTCGTGCCGACGAGTATCACGACCACGGACATGACCATAACCCGAACGTAGGCAGGGCGATGGAGGGGAGAAGCATCCTCGGCTTTAATTACCGGATGGGTGAACTCCAGGGCGCATTGGGACTGGCACAGCTCGGAAAGCTGGAATATGTGATAGCTGAACAGAAGAAAAACAAGGCCAGAATCAAGGAGGCCATTGGAAAGATTAAAGGTGTGAAATTCAGGGAGATTCCGGATCCCGAAGGAGATACGGCTACCTTTCTTGCGTTCAATTTCCCCGAGGCCGAAATAACAAAGAAGTTTCAAAAGGCCTTGAGCAATGAGGGTATTGACACTGTCCTCTTTAAGGAGAATCTGTGGCATTATGTTCCCAACTGGGAGCATTTTCTTGCTCAATCCACGGCGAACTCAAAAAAGTACCCTTTTGCCAATCCGATGTATAAGGGAAAGATCGACTATAGTACAGCGGCTATCCCCCGGGCGGAAGATATATTCGGCAGGACACTTTTTATGGCGATTTCCGTAAAGATGTCAGAGGAAAAGATGGCTGGTATTCTAAGCGGGATTGAAAAAGCCGCGGAAAGCATACGGGAATTTCTGTTTAGGAGTTGGGTATAAAGGAGTAGTGCAGCCCTTCAGGGCTGCCGTGTTAATGCAAGGCTGAAGCCTTGCTCTACATTGTTGGTAGTTTAGGAGAAAACACCGATGCTTATAGTTACCGGAGGTGCCGGATTTATAGGTAGTGCCTTTGTCTGGAAGCTCAATTCCGAGGGGATCGATAATATTATTATTGTGGATAGGCTCGGGACAACAGACAAGTGGAAAAACCTGGTTAACGGACACTTTGTCGATTATTTTCACAAAGACGATTTCCTTGAGATGGTATGTGAAGACAGGGTTCCTTTCAATGTTAGGGGAGTCGTCCACATGGGGGCGTGCTCTTCTACCACTGAACGTGATGCGGACTATCTGATGGAGAACAATTACCATTACAGCCGCACACTTGCCGAGTGGGCAATGAAAAAGGGTATCCGTTTTGTCTACGCAAGCAGTGCGGCAACTTATGGAGATGGGGCAAAAGGATTTTCAGATGATGACGATATGACTTTATCACTTCGTCCAATTAATATGTACGGTTATTCCAAACAGCTTTTTGATCTCTGGGTCCTCCGGAATAAATTTCACCATAAATTTGCCGGCGTTAAATTCTTTAATGTCTTCGGGCCGAATGAGTACCATAAGGGGGACATGAAGAGCGTCGTGTATAAAGCATACCACCAGATAGCCAAAACGGGCACGGGCCGGCTTTTTAAGTCCTACAGGCCTGAATATAACGACGGGGAGCAGATACGTGATTTTATCTATATAAAAGATTGCGTTGAAGTCCTTTGGTGGCTGCTTGGAAAGCGGGAGGTAAACGGGCTTTTTAATCTGGGGACAGGTCGTGCCCGGACATGGAATGACCTTGTTACTGCGGTTTTTTCAGCGATGGGCCGTGATCCGCAGATTGACTATGTCGAGATGCCGGGGGCGATTCGTGATCAATACCAGTATTTCACCGAAGCGAAGATGGAAAAGCTTCACGCAACAGGTTGTTCCGTTTCTTTTCAGTCACTCGAAGATGCGGTTCATGATTATGTTGTTAATTACCTGGAGAAGAATGACCAGATTCTATAATGAAGATAATATGTATAATTCCAGCGAGGTACAAGTCCTCAAGGTTTGAAGGAAAGCCCCTGGCAGATATTTGCGGTAAGCCGATGATACAGCATGTCTATGAAAGGGTCCTGAAGTCGGCTACCGTATCGTATGCTGCCGTGGCTACGGATGATGAGGGAATCTTTGCGGTGGTTCAAAAATTTGGGGGCAATGTTATTATGACATCGCCTGAACACAGAACCGGAACGGATAGAATTGCCGAGGCCGTCTCAACCATCGACAATATTGAAGATACCGATATTGTTGTAAACATTCAGGGCGATCAGCCAATTTTTGAACCCATACAGATAGACGAAGTGGCAGGACCGCTTCTTGAAGATCCTTCCGTTGATATGAGCACTCTCATATACAGGATAAAAAGGAAGGAGGAGATAACTCACCCCAATGCAGTGAAGGTAGTTTTTGACAAGGATAAATTTGCCATCTATTTTTCCAGGGCTACCATTCCTTATGTAAGAAAAAGCGATTCAGAAGTTCCTTATTATAAGCATCACGGTATCTATGCATACAGGAAGTCTTTTCTGATGACTTTCACTCGTTTGGAGGAGGGGTATCTTGAGAGGCTGGAGGCCCTGGAGCAGTTGAGGGCGATGGAACATGGATACAGAATCAAGGTGGTTGAGACGCCGTATGATTCTGTTGAGGTGGATACGCCGGAAGAGCTGGAGAGGATTAAAAGACTGGTAAACGAAAGGGAGATTTAATGAAAGTTATTGATTCACACATCCACTGTGGCGTTGAGAATGTAAACCTGCCCTTTGAACTCATTAAGGGATATCTTGCTGAAGGGAATATTCAAGGGGCCTGCTTTTACGCTCCAGTAGAGGACATCTATGACCGTTATGATTACCATTTTGAGGATAATTACTCCTGGATAGCCTGCCGGCAGCGTGCTAACAGGTATCTGCTGGACATCCAAAGGTCGAACGAAGATATATTTGCATACTTTTTTGTCTGGAACGATTTCAGAAAGAAAGAATTGATGAAGGGATATAAAGGGGTTAAATGGCATCGTCATGAACATGAACCGGTTTATCATTACGATGATCCGAGGTGCGAGGATTTTCTGCAGGAGGTATATCGCCTTCAGTTGCCTGTTGTTCTGGAGGAATCTTTTGAAAATACAACATATTTTGTTAACAGAGTGGCGGGGCAGACACCGATTATTATTCCCCATCTGGGCGGTTTAAATGGAGGATTTTCTGCATTATTGAATTCGGGAATCTGGGACAATGAAACGATTTATGCCGACACGGCTCTTGCTTCTACGCGAGAAATGTCTGTTTTTTTAGAGAAGTATGGTAGTGAAAGACTTCTTTTTGGAAGTGATTTCCCCTTCAATTCCCCTCATAATGAATTGACCAAGGTGAAAAGCTTGAAACTCGATGAAAAAGATTACCGAAATGTTGTTTCCAGCAACATTTTAAAACTGATGAAAGTCTCGGGTTAGGCTGAACTGAACAGCGAGCGCATTATTCTTCATTCTTCGAATTACTTCGTTCCCCGCTGCTTGCGGCGGGGAGCTTCAAATTGCGAAAATGCAGCGCAGCCCTTTAAGGCTGCAACACTTGCAGGGCTAAAGCCCTGCATTCTATTGACAGGAGAAGACTTTATGCACGTAACAAACGGCCTCCATGCCTTTATGTGGCGTAATCCTGCAGCCAATAACTGCAATACATATTTAATTGACGGTTCAAAAAAAATAATAATCGATCCCGGGCACCTGAATTATTTTGCCAATGTCGGTGAAGGGCTTGCTGAGTTACATCTTTCCCTGGATCATATCGATGTGGTCATTACGACCCACGGGCATCCCGATCATATAGAGGCGGCACAACAGTTTGAAAAACCTGCTCTTTTTGCGATGAGCCAATTAGAGTACAAGTTTATTAAAGATATTGCCGGTAATTACTTCAAGATTCCGGAACCGGATTTTTTCCTGGGAGAGGGGGATCTGACGATTGGCGACAACTCGTTTCAGGTCATTGTTACCCCCGGACATTCTCCCGGTTCAGTGTGCCTTTACTGGCCTGAGCAGAAGGCACTGTTTACCGGTGACGTGATTTTCAATCGGGGAATCGGCCGGACTGATCTCCCGGGTGGAGACAGCAAGCTTTTAAAAGAAAGTATTAAAAGTATCTCGAAACTCGATGTAGAATATCTGCTGCCCGGACATGGAGAGATAGTGGTCGGTGCCGAGGCGGTCCAGGCCAATTTCCAGATGGTTGAAAACTATTGGTTCAATTATCTGTAACCGCTTGCAATCTTTTTTTGTACTCCGCTTCTAACTCTTGATAGTAGGTATCCCAGCTTTCATCAAGTGTCAGGTTTGGAATAACGGCTGAACCGAAGACACGTCTTTTCGTTAATAAATTTTTAATGTTTCCAAGTCTTTTTGATTTTTCAAAGGCGGCTTCCTTCTGGAAATCCTTTATAATATTTACAAATGGATCTTTTTTGATGTTCAAGATATCTTTCATCAGTTCCAATGTTTTTACATTATCATCATCCATCTGCAGACTTTCCAGTAATTCCTTCTTCAGAAGCTTTAAAAGCGTGGAATGGTTGTCTTGCCCTTCTTTTGTCAGCTCTGATTTGAGGGTTTCCTGATTTATCCGGTTGTCTATATATTTTAGAACCCATCCTTTTACTTTCGCCGCCAGCTCCGTCCGCCGCAGGTCTTCCTTTTCCGCTTCTGTCATGGTCAGGTTTTTTGTCTTTTCCATGATGATGTCTAAGGTGCTTTTTATTTCTCCCATTTTGCTTTCTTCTCTTCCAGATTTTTAGGTGGAAGATATCGTAAATTTATTCCATGTTCAAGATAAGAAAAATGTTTTTTGTTGAATGGAGTCAATGGTAGAGTTTGTCATAAAAATCTGATATTAGAAAATTCTGGAGGAGACAGGTGAAAATTATACACTTTCTTTCTGAAGACGGCCGTGAATTATACGGGGTTTTTGATCAACACCAGCCGGGCCGGGCATGTATTATTGAAGGGGATATTTTCGGTTTGTTTAATGCAACGTCTGAATTGGCGAAAATAAAGAAAATTCTCCCGCCGATTTCCCCGCCCAATGTTCTGGCAATGGGACTTAACTACCGCAGGCATGCCGATGAAACCGGCATGGAACATCCCGATATTCCCGTAATATTTATAAAAACCACGAACACCGTTATCGGTCCCGGATCACCTATCATCCTTCCCAAGGCAGGGCCCGATGAGGTTGATTATGAAGCGGAACTCGCCATTATCATCGGCAAAACAACAAAAAACGTATCCCCTCAGGATGCCATGCATTATATACTCGGGTACACCTGTGCCAATGATATCAGCGCTCGAGACTGGCAGATTCACAAGCAGAAAAAGCAATGGGCACGCGGTAAGAGCTTCGATACGTTCTGTCCGCTCGGCCCATATATTGTGACCCGTGACGAAATTCCGGATCCGGACAATCTTCGCATCCGTGCCATTCTTAACAGAAAGGTATTGCAGGATTCCAACACTTCCGATATGATTTTTGATGTCCGGACTATTGTGAGCGATCTCAGCAGGTCTATGACACTGCTTCCCGGCACTGTTATTTTGACGGGAACTCCTGAGGGAGTGGGTTTTACCAGGGAGCCGCCCGTCTTCCTGAAAGAAGGTGATGTTATTACCGTAAATATTGAAAAAATAGGGGAACTTACAAATCCGGTAAAAATGGAAGAGCGAGTCCTGATGCTAAACGAAAAGAGGAATTTTAAAAGGTGAGTCAGGATATCTACAAGGCGATTCACGCAAGGGTTAAAAAAGAACCTTTTGCCAAGAAGCTCGGCATGAAATTGATAGAAGTTAGCAAGGGCTATTCCGTTGTTGAGATGAAACTTACAAAGGAGATGGAAAATATCTTCGGCATGACCCACGGAGGAGCCATTTTTTCTTTGATGGATGAAGCCTTTGAAACGGCTTCAAACTCACACGGCACGGTGGCTTTTGCCCTGAATATGAATGTTACATATATATCGGCTCCGCGTACCGGGGACACTTTAAGGGCAGAGGCAACGGAAGTCAGTAAGACTTTGCGGACTGGAAATTATTCTATCAAGGTTACGGACACTAAAGGAGATCTGATTGCGGTCTGTCAGGCACTTGTTTACAGAAAGAAGGAAACATTACCGTTTTTAGGCAGGGATGATTGAAGAGAAGACGCAAAAAGCTTGCCGAAAACCGGCAGGACAGTGTTTTTTCTGCGATGATTATCATGTTAACCCGGGTCTTAATGAAAAAATTAAAAATGCAAAGAAAGCATATTCCCTGTAGAATGTCAACGATACTCTGTCATTTCGAAGGAGTCTTCACGACTGAGAAATCTTAGATTTCTCCCTGCGGTCGAAATGACATTTCTTGATTGACACGACAGTAGTTTACTGCGGGCATATTGAAGCTCCCCGCAACAAGTTGCGGGGAAACTCCGACTTCCAAGTAACTTAAA
>JAUSPI010000216.1 GCA_030655775.1 Syntrophales bacterium | reverse complement strand
CTCTTTACCTCTTTCACCGTGCAACCAATAAAAAAGGCCTCTCTACCAAGGCCCATTTATTCCGATATTCTTTACCTTTATGTCAATACATTGTAAGAATTATTTGTAACGCTATATCAATTTATTGTGAAACTCTACACCTGTCACTCTGAACGAAGTGAAGAGTCTCAATGCTAATGTAATCAATTAAAATACGTCACCGTAATTACGGGGTAGTACTAAGCTTTAGAAGAGAGAACCACAATGGAAAAAGCCAGAAAAGATGAGCGATTAAAAGAAATCAAGGAATTGGTGGTTTCCTTTTGCGTTGAGTATTTGAATGAGGAACTGCAGAGTTATGCCCTGAAGTTATGTGACACGTTGGGCCGGAAGCGAAAGATTTCAATTACAAGCGGAAAGAAAGAAATATGGGCGGCCTCGATTATCTATGTGATTGCCCGTCTTAATTTCTTGTTTGATCCTGAAAATAAGTTGTTTCTTTCAGCCGACACCATCTGTGATTTCTTTGGAACCAGGAAATCGACCGTTGGCAACAAAGCAACTCAAATTGAAAAAGCCTGCAAGCTTGGAATTGGCGCTGAAGGTTTTTGCAGCCCTGAAATTTCAGATGCACTGACACTGGTCGAGCTTCCCAGTGGTTTAGTAATTCCAAAAAGTATGTTGCCGGATTTTGAGATTGTTTATGAAATAGCCGACGAGGAAGAGTCCAGGGAAATGGAAAAATTCATGGCTGAACAGCAGCGCCTCAAAGAACGGGAAGTAGCGGAGAAAAAGGCACAACGTACAGAAATCAATCGAAAGATTGCCGAGGATAAGAAAAAGAAGGAAAAAGAGCAGGACAAGCAACTAAACCTGTTTGATGGTTCTTGATATTTTGACTGTTATGCTGACATTGCGACAATTTTCTGCTGAGCCATTCACAATTTCCACCGTTACCAGTTGGTATCTGGCCAATTTGAGTGAAGCACAGGGCAAGCAGGAATTATTCACCCATCAATCGCCTCAAAAACTCAAGATTCTTTGCGAACATGTCTTAATTGAGAGTGCTATTTCCTTTTATCGAGTATTTGCTGGAGAACTGTAATCTGTTTGTATTGCACAACCATACAATTGTATGATATAGGCATACATTATGAATGCTTTAGCGGAAATATTATCATCTAAGATTCGTGCGGAGATATTTCGTCTGCTCTTCGGAACAATTACCGAAGAGTTGCACATGCGTGAGATTGAAAGGCGTTCGGGATATGCCATAGGGACGATACAAACAGAATTGAAAAAACTGTTGCGCCTGGACCTGGTTAAGAAGCGAAAAGATGGGAACCGCCTTTACTATCGATCCAACAAGGAGCATCCTCTTTATCCTGATATCCAGAGTCTTGTCCTGAAAACAATTGGGTTGGTGGATATTCTTAAAAACGCATTAAGAGAGGATTCGAACATTAACATAGCGTTTGTATTCGGGTCCATTGCCCGCCATGAAGAAATGGCTGGAAGCGATGTTGATTTGATGGTCATTGGAAGACTGGGCTTGAGGAAATTAACCGGAATGTTATCAGGATTGCCCGAAAAAATTGGCAGGGAAATCAACCCGCATGTTTTAAGTGTGAATGAATTTGTCAAACGAAAAACAAACAGGGAACACTTCATTACACAGGTACTTGAAGCACCCAAGATCTTTATCATAGGAAATAAAAATGAGCTTGAATCAATGGGTTGATAACGGCTGGTTGCGCAGACATAAGACCAGTCAAGAAGAGATTGAGAATTTAGTTATGATCATTGATCGTGATTTGAAAGATACAAAGGGAGGCATCTCCGATGACTGGCGGTTCGGGATTGCTTATAATGCAGCACTCAAGCTATGTACGATCCTCCTCTACGCTGAAGGCTTTAAGGCAGAAAAAACACTACAACACTACCGCACCATTCAGGCATTGCCTTTAATCCTTGGGAACAAGAGAAAGGATGATGCAGAATATCTGAATTCATGTAGATCAAAAAGAAATATAGTGGAGTATGACTATGTTGGAGGCGTCACAGAACATGATGCCGATGAACTCATTGAGTTTGTGAAAGAATTGAAAGCAGACGTTTTGGAATGGTTAAACAATAATCACCCGGAACTGGCATTTCAGAAAAAAGATTGAAAAAAGAAAAGCAAATGGCACAAACACCTGATGAAAAAACATATGTGGAAATCTCCTTTATCGAACAGTTAAAGGCGCTGGGTTGGGAGCATATTGGGGGTGATATTGATGTGCCGTATCTCACCGAACGGGAGAGTTTCCGCGATGTGCTGCTGGTTGATAGATTGCGCAATGTGGTTAGAAGAATCAATCTCAATGACAACGGAAATCCGTGGCTTGACGATGACCGTGTCAATCAGGTGGTCAGCTCCTTGGAACGAATCAGCGCGCCAAAATTGATGGAGGCAAATAAGAAAGCCTTTGATCTCATCGTGCATGGCGTTGAGGTGGAAGGCGATCCTGCAGATTCGGAAATCACTGATTTCCAAATTCGGCCATCCGGGAAAAGGGAAATCAACGATTGCCGAATGGCCTGCGTCTTCCCGTTGCACCTATATATCACAAGTGCAGGGATCAGACAGCCATGGAAAGGAATAGACACTTGACTCACTTTCTTGATCCTTCCCACAAGTGGACCTTCCGTGCCCGCTTCAGGCGACGTGCTTTTGGATGGCGCTCGCAGCCTGCCATAAAACGAATCAAGGAGGCTGTGTCGGAAATCAAGAAAGAGGCCCGCAAAGATCTGACATTGGGTGCTGAAGGTGCGGTGTTGCTTTTGGAAAAACTGTCGCCTGCACTTGAACATGTGGACAGCTCGTCAGGTGCTATCGGCACGGCGGTCAACAAAGCCATAGAAACCCTTGTACCCATCATTGCCAAAGCTCCAGCCGATGATCTTTTGCGCGACAAGTGGATGGAACGTCTTTGGCAGGCAGTAGAGGAAGATCAAATGCCCTACATAGAGTTGATTCCCGACTATTGGGGAGAACTTTGCGTGACCCCCGAACGTGCCTCGCAATGGGCGGACGAATTTATCGACATAGTGCGAATGGCCTGGAGTCCAAATCCAGAGTTTCACGGCTATTTCAATGGCACAAGTGCCTGTCTAAGCGCATTGTTCAAGGCCGGAAGGTATGACGAAATCCTGGAACTGCTGGAGCTCGCGCCTCACAAATTCTGGCATGAGCGAGAGTGGGGCGTGAGGGCTCTGTTCGCCATTGGCAAGAAAGCCGATGCTCTCAGGTATGCCGAGGATTCCCGCGGGCTTAACGACAGCCCCGTCGCCATAGCGCAGGCCTGCGAAGAAATCCTGCTGTCAAGTGGTCTGTCTGAAGAAGCCTACACCCGATACGCCATCGAGGCCAATCAGAAGACGACCTATCTGGCGACGTTTCGCGTTATCACCAGGAAATATCCACATAAGGATGTGAGCGATGTCCTTCGTGATCTTGTTGCAAGCACTCCGGGCGATGAGGGCAAGTGGTTTGCCGCGGCCAAGTCTGCTGGACTCTATGATGAGGCAATCGAATTGGCCAACCGAACGCCCTGTGATCCCAGAACGCTAACCCGGGCTGCGCGGGACATGGAGACAACAGAGCCACGATTTGCAGTCGAGGCAGGCGTGGCAGCGCTTCGGTGGTTGATTGAAGGATATGGCTACGACATCACCGGCATGGATGTTCGGGCGGCTTACAGCCACGCCATGAAAGCCGCTGAAAATGCGGGGTGCACCCCTGAAACCCTTGAGCGCGTCCGCAAAATGGTCACGGGTAAGGTTTATGGTGAACAATTTGTCACCAGAATTCTTGGTAGAGAGCTTGGCTTGAGTCAACAGGACGGGCAGTTATGATTAGGACCTCAATGTGAAAGGGTAGTAACAAGTGGCAAAACAAAGTAAAGATGAAAAACGAACAAAGAAAAAGAAGCAGAAACTGAAAAACCAGAGGGCAAAAAAGGCAGCAATGCCCGCCATCTTGCGCCGCGACCCTCTCCTCGCGGAGGCGTTGAGGTATCATCACCCACTTCACTCCTGCCTGATTAACGAGAACTGGCAGGACATGAAAATCGCGACTATATTCATCGTCAGAAAAACTCCAACTGGGCTTGTGATGGTGAATTTCCTTGTTGATCTGCTCGGAGTTGGTCTCAAAGAGATCGGTGGGGATTACGGGTTTACCTTGAACGAGATTAATTCGTTTGAGTCACAAAGCGCCGAAGAGGATTTCCCGTTAGAGTCATGCGACCTGCCATTCGCATCTTCGATCATACATGGGGGTATTGCGTGGGCGAAAAAATGGGGCATCAAACTTCCCGGGGATTACAATGTGTGGATGCGTATACTGGATCCCCTCGATGCCGATGAGATTAATCTTGATCTGTTCGGAGATGCTGGAAAACCTCTTTTTATGTTTGATGAAGATGACGATTTTTTATTCGATGAACTATTGATCGATTTGAAGATACTGAAAGACCTTTTCGAGATAGGGGAAGGTGGTCCTTCAAGGGAACAGTTGGAGCGTATAGGGGATATCAAGGGCGCGTTGATCGAATTTGCCATGAGTCCTGAGTTCAAAGAAAACTTTAATAAGGCAAATTTGGAATACTTTAAAGAAGCAAAAAACCCGGGAGATATGGAAACAGAGGAATTGGTTTCATTTCTGGACTGGTATATCCTGGAATGGAAATCGGAGTTTGAAGATACCTTTTCCGACAGGTTCGTAGCGACTCATGGCGATCTTATGAGCAGGGATGTACGTGAGATGATACTCGGATGGCGGGACGTAATTGACGGAATTTTCGAGGTAAAGGGAAAACGACCACACGGATATCACATGAAAAACCTCATCAACGAACGAGAATATGTAGTTTATCCTACCGTTTCGATGGCGGAGGCCTCTTCGTTTGAGATCGGCGATTTCATAAACGCCAGGGTTGCCCCGATTGGAGATTTTCATACCTTTTCCGGAATTGTCACCAAGATTCCGTGCGACGGAAGTGATAAAGAGAGGGGTTATATTTACAGGATTGCCCTTGAAACTCAGATTCTACATCCCCGAAAGGCATTTAAGGACAATGAAGAAAAGCTTAAGGCAAGCAGGGATATGCTCCAAAAGAATTACAATAATTTTATCGACTACTTCGGAACTGATGAATTGAGTGGCACCGGTAAGGAAATAGCTCAAAAATATCAGGATTTTTTAAGGTATGATGTGTTTCAAAAAAGGGACCCCGAAACAGGTCTCTCAAAGGCTGAAAAGTATGAAAGGGAAGAGGGAAAAACATATAACCTCCCCCAAGTGAATTTTCCTGAAACATTGCTGAAACAATCTGGTGTGGGAATGCTATTTGATCCCGCTGAAGGAATCAGTTTTCTGGAGGGATACGATCTGTTTGTCGATATATTTAGTAATCCCGACAGGTATATAGGCAGTTTCCTGAGAAAGAGGAAAATGAAAGATATTATCATGGATTATCTGGAGTCGGATTCCATATCCGACATACCTTTCCGGAAGATGGCGAAGATATTTCCCGATAATTTTGAGCGTGTAATAGAGTATGTTTTAGATTGGGACGGATTCTCCTTCGACATGATCGGTGAACTTATGCGACATTACAAACCACAGACCTTTGACAAACTTCCGACCTATGTTGCCGTCCTCGACAGCGAGATGATAAGGTTTGCCCACGTTGGAGAGGAATAGGGAATATTCCGGAAATGCAACGCATGATGCACTCGTAAGAAGTCATAAACTGCATCATTTGTCGTCCTGAACTTGTTTCAGGATCTCACTTGTTTCAGCATCTAATTATTTCAGCAAGTTAGAGACCCTGAAATAAATTCAGGGTGACAGAAAAAGACTTTTTACGAGATTGTCAACACATGATAAACTGCAAATTTTCCTGGTATGGTGAAATTGCCTCCGTTCAACCGAGAATACGCCCGATTCGATCAGTAACTACGATTGATTTTTTGAAGGTAGGTACAAAATGTCAAGAGATATCGGAAATTCTCTAAAATATTACGGCAAGCTCTCACGAGATGTTCTGTTTGAAGCGTTTCGAGCATTTTTTAGCGATAATTGCCTTAACCTGTCGGCTGCCATAGCGTTTTATTCCATTCTGTCAGTCATTCCAATTATTTTTTTCATTCTTTTTGCCAGTGGACTCATTCTCGGCTCTTCCGAAAGTGCATATACCGCCGTTGTTGAATTTGTAAGACAGATTAATCCCTACATGGAAGACAGGCTGCTATTGGGAATAAAAAACCTGTCAGAAACCGGCGGGGTACTGGGGTGGGTCGGATTTGCGTCTCTCTTATGGATTTCCACAATGATATTCTCTTCTCTGGATGTCGCCTTTACTATTATCTTCCGCGTAAAGAAAAAAGGTCGCTTTTTCTTCAAATCAATACTGATAGCCGTGGCTGTTATACCTCTTGGAGTTATTGCCATTCTTTTCT
This sequence comes from Syntrophales bacterium, assembly GCA_030655775.1. Classification (NCBI taxonomy): domain Bacteria; kingdom Pseudomonadati; phylum Thermodesulfobacteriota; class Syntrophia; order Syntrophales; species Syntrophales bacterium. The sequence continues at coordinate 2,930 of JAUSPI010000216.1, read as the reverse complement.
CTGTTTTGATAAATATTGCGGCAGTGATGATAGAGAATACCGGATTGGTTCTATTCGGAATTAACATGAGCAATATTATAGTAAATACCACGCTAATCCGGCATATAATTCCCATCTCTGTTGTTATTGTTTTCTTCACACTAATATTTAAGTTTATTCCCAACAAGAAGATTCACTTTTCACATGCGCTTATGGGCGGGATCATCTGTTCAGTCCTCCTTGAAATTGCGAAGTATCTGTTCAGCCTCTATCTCTCATCCGGCGGCAATCCGGCAAACTTTGTGTACGGACCTCTCAACGCGCTTATATATATTGTCCTCTGGGTGTTTTACCTTGCTTCCATAATACTTTTTGCCGCAGAGATCATATCTGTTTTTGAACGGAAAACGAGTAATACATAACTTAGTAAAGGCTTCACCGCCTGCAAGGTGGTGGCTTCAAAGATGTAAACCGCAGGTCGATCTTGAAACTGATCCTGAAACAAGTTCAGGATGACATTCCTTTTCTTTGTCATTCTGAATTTATTTCAGAATCTTTATTGGATATAATATGCCATGCCTGAAATCGAGAACAATTACGAATTATCGTCATCAAAACTGATATTAGCATCTGCTTCTCCCCGCCGAAAAGAGCTGCTGAAACTTGTCGGGTTAAACTTCGAAATAAAGCCAAGCAACGCTAAGGAGATATTTTTAAAAGGCGAAACTCCGGGAGAGCACGTTTTAAGACTTTCAGAAGAAAAGGCGGTGTCAATCTCCATCGAAAACCCGGATGCCTGGGTGCTGGGAGCCGATACTATCGTTATCATAAACGGCGAGGTGCTCGGCAAACCTGCAGCTGCTGATGAGGCAAAGGAAATGCTGCGCAAGCTCAGCGGTAGAAAACACAGGGTTATTACCGGTTTTTGCCTGACGAGAAAAAATAAAGATATCATTGTCAAAAATACGGTCGAATCCTCAGTCGTTTTCAAGGAAATCTCTGAAGATGAGATTGATTGGTATGTAAGAAAAAAAGAGCCGTATGACAAGGCGGGAGGATATGCCGTACAGGGTATTGGCGCTTTTTTTATAAAGGAGATTCACGGATCATACACAAACGTCGTTGGCCTTCCCCTATGCGAGGTTATGGAAACGCTGAAAGAGCTCGGAGCGATACGATTTTCTAAAGGATAAAATCATGCCCACGGTAAAAGATAACATAAAAAAGATAAGGGACAATATCGCAGAAGCTGCCCTGAGAGCCGGACGAAATCCCTCCGATGTAAGACTTATGGCAGTGACCAAAACCGTTGCAGATGAGAGAATCATCGAAGCTATTGAGGCCGGAGTTGATATAATCGGAGAGAATTATGTTCAGGAGGCAAGGAGAAAAATAGAGGAGATGGGGAAAAACGTCGAGTGGCACATGATAGGACACCTCCAGTCCAAAAAGTCCAAATATGCGGTGCGCCTCTTCGACATGATCCACTCCATCGACAGAATTAAGCTGGCCAGAGAGCTGGATAAAAGAGCAAAGATGGCGGAATGTATAACTAAAATTCTCATAGAGGTAAATATAAGCGGTGAGGAGACCAAAAGCGGAGTCAAAAAAGAGGACGCTTTAAATCTTGTAAAGGATATTTCTACTCTCGAAAATCTCTCCATTCAGGGACTCATGACCATGCCCCCCTGGTTTGACGACCCCGAAGATGCCAGACCTTACTTTGTGACTCTGAGGGAACTCCGGGACAGGATTGTCGAGGAAAATATATCAAATGTCGAGATGTGTGAGCTTTCCATGGGTATGTCGGGCGACTATCAGGTGGCGGTGGAAGAAGGGGCTACCATAGTAAGAATAGGAACGAGTATATTCGGGGAAAGGTCTTATTAAAAGTTGTAGGGTCTGTTCCCCGAACAGGCTAAACATCGAACAGATCGAGGCATCGGCCCCTACAAGGGGTAAAAGGGTGGACGGCATCGCTAAACAGGTCAGAGCGCTGCGGAGAACCGCATTACTGCATTAATGCAAGACCTGACGCTTCGGAACATGGGACCTATCCGATATTTGGTCTTGAGCGTATACCACCCACCCACTTTGAATCTATACCGGAAAAATCAATTTGTCAAGCCCACATTGGGCACCAATCACTTCCCCTTGTGACAATTCCGGGATTTCCGAGGGGGAATTCCCAATTACTTCAATCTATCTTTCCAGTATTCAGGATCCCTATGCAGGTGCATAACGGCAAGGACGAAGGGTGAAAAATGAATTCCATTCGGCAAACCGCTCATGAACCCTATCAAATACTTCGTTTCCTGGAACAGGTTTGACTTTTCCTGAACGAAGTTCCCCAAGCCGCCGTTTAGCTATCTCGATCCATTTTTTATCAATTGCAGGGTCTGGCATGTTAAGGCTTTTCAATAAGGAATCTGCAATAAGCGCCCGCTCCTCGACCGGAAGAGAAAGGGCTTCATCGATAAGTTTTTTAGTGGCAGGCATGATGTACCTCCATATTCTAAAAGTGATTATTCATTGTTACAACGATAGTATAGTAAAAAAAGCGCTCAATCGCAATACAATATTTTGGGCATGTCAGAAGCACGTAATCTGTCCGGAGTTGTAGCACGTAATCTGTCCGGTTTATAATGGGTCACCAGGAGGTGGCCAATGAGAAGGACAGAGTTGTTACAGGAGATTCGGATTATGCGATTTGAAGAGGTGTATGGAGTATGGACGGAGAGAGGATTGAGTCAGGAAGAAGCAGCTCGGATACTGGGGGTATGTACCCGGACGTTCCGGCGTTACATTGATTGTTGTTTGTCAAGACATTTGACCCCCTATCTGCAAATAAAATTGACCCCCTTTAGTTTCCCTTCTTAAGTTTGTTTTTTAGTCTATAGCTGGAACCGTTAATATAGAATATCCTGGCGTGGTGGACCAACCGGTCGATA
>JAUSPI010000215.1 GCA_030655775.1 Syntrophales bacterium | reverse complement strand
CCTTGCTCCATCCCATCAATTTCGCCGAACCCTTTGGCTTAAGCGTGGCTGAATCGATGCTTTGCGGAACGCCGGTGGTTGCCTTCAACAAGGGCTCCATGCCGGAGCTGATCGTCCAGGGGAAGACCGGGTTTCTGGTTGACACCGTGGATGAAGCCGTATCCGTCTTAAAAGACGTAAGGCAGATTGACCGTAAATACTGCCGGAGGTGGGCCGAAAAGAATTTCAGTCAGGGAAAAATGGCCGATGATTATATTGAAGTTTACCGTAAAATAGTGGGTAAAGCCTGCTGATGGCGCTTGGCAACCCATTGCTAAAGCCTGTAATTTTCAGAAACAGATACCAACATCCTCAATGATTCAACAATTTTTTTAAAAGTTCATCCACCCGTACCGTGGCGAAGCCCGAGGCGTAATCGGACATCCCGTACGGTATGATCAGCTCACCGTTATGAATAAGTGATCCGCAGGAATAGACGACATTCGGAACATAGCCTTCTCTCTCTTCCTCATTCGGCGCTAACAGAGGTTCCCGGAGTTGACCGATAATTCTGGAAGGGTCCTGCAGATCAAGCAGCACGGCCCCCAGACAGTACTTTCTCATCGGTCCCACTCCGTGGGTGATCAGCAACCAGCCTTTTTCGGTCTTAATGGGGGAGCCGCAATTGCCCAGTTGAATAAATTCCCAGGGATATCGGGGTTCCTGTATTTTCTGCGCATGGTGCCAGAAATGGATATCATTGGAAAACATGATGTAATTATTTACCCCGTCGGAGCGGGAGATCATGGCGTATTTACCCTTAATTTTTCTCGGAAACAGGGCCAGATTTTTGTTTTGGGTGTATTTACCGTAGATCGGGGATATCTTGAAATGATAGAAATCTTTTGTTTCGATGGACTTCGGCAAGATGGTATATCCGTCATACGCAGTGTATGTCGCAAAATAGGTGACACTGCCGTCACCATTGGTAAATCTTACAAATCGCGCATCTTCAATACCATTGCTTTCATGGGTGGAGACCGGGAAAATAACCCGTTCCGATATGTCGGTGTCCAGCGAAAAGCTTATTTCGTAATGGGAACTGGCCAGCCAGATCACTGAATCTATAACCTTTTTCTTACTGTAGCTTAGTTTTATCTTTTTGCTGATTTCGTCAATACTTTCCTGCAATTCACGGTAGATAAATTCATCTCCCAGGTTGTCCATAACAATGCCGATGATATCCTTCTGGACATGCATCTCGCGTAATTTTTCCAAAAAATGTTTTTTATCATATACATGGCGCTTTACGGTTTCCGGTAAATCAACGAACCTTCCGGCCGGCCCGAAAATCAGCTCATTATCCCGGGTAATGGTACCGCCTCTGAATACGATGGATGAAATATGCCCCTCCCCGATGGCCCGAAAACTTACAATGACGCGTTTCTGTCCTTCTTGCAGATTCCCCTGATTCGGGTCTTCGACTATAGAAGGATTAAAAAAAGCGGCAGCCTCGATGGCGTATTCCGATGTGAAGTAGGAACCAATCAGTAATTTTCTTTCAAGAGACAATGTGTCCGGGGATGTGCCAGGGTCCGATGCCAGGACGTATTTTACGGTATCAAAATTTTTCTCAAAAACTTTTGAGATATTACGATGCCGCTTTGAAAAATCCGACAGCACCTCACTAAGAGCTGAACCCACCTCCTGGTTGGAGAAGTCCAATATTCGCTTGATTATACTTCTTGCCCTATCCTCAGGACCAGGCATATAAAATCTGGAAATGACCCTTGTGGAATCGGGATAAAACTTATTTGGCAATCTTTTTACGGTTAAGGCCATTGTAATTTCCCTCCAAAAACAGACACGCAGCTAATCTGCCACAGACAACCTTCAAAAGTCAAAAGGAAAATAGTAATTTAATAAAGAAGCGTGAAGAAATGGGTTCAGCTCTTGGCATTGGACAAGACATTGTTTTGATATTTTTGATTTTTGGCCGGCAATTTTTCTCGCCAGTTCTGGATAAGCAAATTGATTCTTTCTGCTCGACTTAGGGCATCTTCTGACATCCTTGCAATACCGTTAAGAAAATATTCTAACCATAGATTCCATTCGCTATTTTGACTTACCGCTAATAACCTATCGTAATATTCACTTCGAGTTGCTTCAAAGAAAGCACTTAAGTATAACAGCGGTGCTGCAAGGACTTTTCGCTCAATAAGAAAAAGAATAATTAGCAGTCTGCCTACCCGCCCATTGCCGTCAAGAAAAGGATGAATGGCTTCAAACTGACAATGAAGTAATCTTGCCTGAACCAGAGGAGGTACATTGGGGTTGTGCAGGAATGTTTCCCATTCACCCGGACAATCTATAAGCATATCAGGAGAAGGTGGGATATAGGTGGCGTTTTGAAGGGTACATCCGGCTGGTCCAATCCAGTCCTGGCTTTCGCGGAATTGTCCGGGAGTTGCAAAATCGCCTCGTACGCCCTCCATCAGTTTTTCATGAACTTCACATATTAATCTCAGGGAAAGGGGCAAGGATTCCAGCCGTTTTATTCCATGCTCCAAAGCCATTACATAATTGCCTATCTCTTTCAGGACATCTGGGCTTCGGTTGACCGATGCTCCGGCATCATTAGCCAACAGTTCACCCAAAGTTGCCTGCGTGCCCTCAATTCGACTTGATAAAACAGCCTCATCAGCAGATGGGGATTGGGCAGCTGTTTTCCTTCTCCGGAGAGCTGACCAATAAGACGGTCAGCGTCTGATAATGACCTTATCAATTGGGGTGTCCAGTTTATTTCCGGTAGCAGCGAGCCTGGCATAAACGACTCATATCCTACGCATTTGATAAATTTTCCTGACGGCTTTTTCATGAACAATATTGTAATACATAAATAATAAGCAATAATATTATTTTCATATATTACCAAAATAATAATAGTGGTACGGATTAAATTATCAGAATATAGGCTTAAGGGCGTGCGCACCAAGAGCTGGATAATGAAATCATCGAACCACTTTCCGAAAAGAACAATGAGACGACTTTTAGGATTGTTTTTAACGAAGACAATAGCAGCAATTCTGATGCCATTATCGGCTATCGGCTTGAATTAACCTGAATTATTATAAGTTTGAGTAAATTTCCGCTATTTTCACGGAGAAGGCGGATGGATAATATCCTCAAAGAACAGGGCTTTCTTTTGTTCCACGCACTCGGCGGCATAAAGATACATTGCCGCAGACCAGCTTTGCCAATCCTGTCCCTGTGGTGTGCCGTCCTGAGCACGATGCCATTCATTAAAACCAAATTCCACCTGTGCCTCTCTGGGCTTTTTGACAAGCTCTGTCAGGGCGAGCAGTTTTTCCCCCGCAAGAACAAACTTTCCGGCTGCGACCAGAGCGGCGATATAAAAGCCGCAAACGAAAGGCCAGATTCCGCCATTGTGGTACTCGCCAGGCTGATTGTACTTTTTGTAACGCGGCAGCCAGTCAGGGTCCCCCTCCCTGATGTAGGGAAAGAAATTCGGAGGTAAATCAACAGCAAGCTCGTCTTTTTGCCTCATAGCTTTACATTCCGCTTCTATCCAGGCGATTAGCTTTGCGGCTCTTGAGGGCTTGGCGATTCCGGATAGAATGGCCAGACTGTTGCCCAGCAAATCAAAACGTTCGCTGCGATATATTTTGTATGACCATAGCGCATAATAAGGCTTAGACCTTAAAACCAATCCCTCGTGAACGTGGCGATTTTGCCTGTCGTCTTTGACAGTGAATCTCTCCATAGCTTCCTTAACCTCCAGCGCCCGTTCGCCCAGGCCAAGCAGCCGAAGATAGATATAAACTAAAGCGTTCACATACAGCCCATATCCGAGAACCCACTGCTCGTCGCGCCAGTCGCTTGTGGGCAGTTGAGAGACCATAATACGGTCGGCAGTACTACGATACTTCATCCAGGTAAGTGAATTCTGAGTCGCTTCGGCGAGAAAGTCCGGCTCATTCATTTCCTTCCGCCATAGACCGACGCCAATCAGGAATAACGGCGTACAATCACTTGAGCCTCTATCCTGAGGGTCGTGAACCAGAGAAGAAATATGGCCTAACGCGGATTGATTTTTTGCGAGTTTTTCGAGCGTATTTCTAAGGGATTTAATCAACTTTTTGTTTTTTGTGGCAAGGATTCCGAGAGAGCTAATCATCAAATCTCTTGTATAAGGCTCCGGATAGCCCCAGCCGGCAGTTCTCGGCAGGCCGTGATACGGACCGTGATTGTTGTGCAGCAAGACGTCCAACGCGGCCTGTTTTGCCTTTGCTATCAGTTCAGCATTTTTCTTTTCCATATATTATGAAATTCCCAGTCGTCTGCCGACAATCTCGATGAATTTTCTGGCTACTACACGGTAATCGAATAACTCGACGGCACGTTTTCTTCCGGCTTTGCCCATCTTTTCCCTTAATTCCTTGTTTGTCATTAAATCCATAAGGTAATTGGCGATGTCGTGTACACTGGCCCGGTAGTCAATTGTTCTGGGACTTTTGAAAACCACTTTATGGCCGGGTTCGTGGCCTGATTCATCTCCCATAATCGTTTCCCTTATTCGCACTTCCTGCGCAATAGAGGCCAGTAACGCGGTCTCTCCATGTACCATAGTGTCAAGCATTCCCATCGCTTTGGTGCCAATGACAGGTTTTCCCGATGAATTGGCCTCGACCTGAACCATCCCGAAACCTTCAAGGTGGGACGGGGCAGCGTAAATATCACAGGCATTTATCAGGTAGGGCATAAAATTGCGTGAGATAATGCCGGTTGTATATACCACATTCTTCTCGATACCAAGCTGGGTAGCCAGTTGAAGGTCGATAAGGTTTTGTGCTTTCGTCCTCGGCTGCGGCCAAACCTTGCATACATATTTCCAGTCGGGAGCTTTTGTGTCATTGATGGCGAGAGCCTGCATAACTTCCTGAGCACCCTTTGAAGTGGCATCTCCGCCGACGGTCAAAATCATAAGCTGGTCATCGGCGACTCCAAGAGCCTGGCGGACTTCGGCGACTTTGGGGTCTGTTTTGTCTCTGTGAATAAAGGAATCAGTATCGCATCCAACGGGCAATACTTCTATGTTATCGCCGCTGAGGCCGTCGCGCATATACATTTTTTTCACCCATCGCGAGGTTACCAGAATCAGCGGAAGCGATTCAAGTATTTCCTGATAGTTTGCGATATAGCCATCGGCAACAAGCCAGGGAACGGGCTGAACACCATATCGCTGGGCATGCAGAACCAGTTGCGGAGTGTGTCCCCAATATCCGACTCCGATGACGATATCGGGCTTGAACCACCTGTAATACCATTCCTTTTCCTGTGCGGATTCAAAATTCACGGGAAAGACTTCTACGCCGAGCTCCTGCAGACCGCGATACAGCAAAGCTCCCTGAGTGGCAAGGCCGCCTGTACCTGAAGGATAGTCATATAAAGCCAATACTTTCATTTTCATTCCTTTCCATAGCTTCAATACACGGTTTTGAATTGCCGGAACGCCTCCTGTTCCGGAGTTGTCCGGGCTTCGAAACTTTCCTGGCCAAAACCATAAATTTCTGTGATTATATCATATTTTCTCTGCCAAATATCACCGGGCAGTTTAATTTTCAAATCTGCATTCTGTTCGGGACGCGGTAAATATTTTTTGCCGCCGTCTTCGTAGGCGAACGACCAGAGCTGACCGGCCCGCAATTTATCGGATTTCCACAGCTTCAGGACAGCCTGTGCAGTTTCCTCGTGCCTGAGGTGCCGGGTATATTCGCCGGTGCCGCTGTGTGTAATAATAAGGTCATACCTGTCCGAAGGCAACAACTCCATTATTGTATTTTGAACCAAAGCGTTGTGTAAAGGCTTCTGTTCGGGTCCGTCATCAAGGTCGCCCATAGAACCAGAGGCATTGAATTCCGCAATCGCTCTGAAAAATTTCGGTGCGCGATCCGGGTCGCTTTTTCTGCAAATTGTTACAACAGTCCATCTGGCCTGCGGGTGCATCAACATCAGGCCGCCAGCCCAGAGAGTTTCATCATCGGGATGGGCTACAATAACAGCACAATTGCTGGTTTCGTTTATATAAGCCGCAGTATCGGAATTTTTCATTTGTGTCATCTAATCGGTTGGGCAACTAAGAACAAAATCAATTAATTCCTGAAAATCCGCGGTGGCCAGACAGAGACTCGAATCGGCGGCGCCATAGTATATAAAAATCTTACCGTTCTTTTTAATCCAGCCGCACGGAAATACAACATCATCCACGTCGCCTTCGCGTTCGTAATGAGCCTTCGGACCGAAAATCCATTCATCTGTACGGCAGAGAATTCTGGCAGGGTTTTGTGTATCCAGGAGGGCAAGTCCCAGTCGATAAATTGAGCCGGAAGCGGTTACTCTCACGCCGTGATAAAGAACGAGCCATCCGGCCTCTGTCAGCATAGGCGGTGCACAAAGACCGATTTTGTTCGCATCCCACCATCCGCCTTCTCTTGCCCGTATTATTTCCTGATGCTGGCCCCAGTGTCTGAGATCAGGTGAAAAAGATAACCAGATATTGGCGCCGAATAAAGCCGACCTGGACACAGGTCTGTGCAGCATAGCCCAGCAGCCGTTGAATCTGACGGGAAAAATGGCAGCATCTTTATCTTCGGGCGGCATAACCGGGCCCAGGCGCTCAAAGGTTCTGAAGTCCTCAGTGGTTGCCAAAGATACGAGAGAGCCGCCCTTTGAGTACGAAGTATAGCACAGTACCCATTTATTTATTTCCTCAAGCCAGGTTATTCGCGGGTCTTCTATGCCCCAGATTTCTTCGGGATAATTCTCAGGGTCAGGCATTAAGGTCGGCTGACTATCTATCCGCCAATTGTCGATTCCATTGACGCTTCTTGCCGCGGTCAGGTGCGAAAGACCCCTATAATCTTCAACCCGTGCCAATAACATCGTTTCGCCGTTGACCTGTGCCGCGGCGGCATTAAAAACAGAATTCGCCCTGTAAGGCCAGTCTTTAACTGAAAGAATCGGGTTATCGCGATACCTCTGAAACAGTTCATTTCCTGTATGCATATCTGCTGGTCCTTTCAATTACTGTAAATAGCCCCCGAATAAATCGGGACGACATATTATAAAGGCAATCCCGATGAACTGGTATTAAAAATGCTCTAAGAAGTGAAAAACACCTTTGATAAGACATTGCTTCTGATGGGAGAAAGTATAGAAATAACGCTCTTGTATGTCAAGGAAATATTGACCCCCATATGTGGGGTGCGGCGCCGATGACTGAGAAAGGGCTGTATCGCAGTGTCCATCCTTTTGAGAAATCGGCTTGCTTTTTGGTCTGCTCACCCGTCATAAAGGCCATTTTGAGCACAATTTTGACAGACCTCTCCTGCACGCATTAAAATATCAACGCGCTATGACTGGATGTATGCATCACATGAGTAGTTGGGGTCAGCGTAGATGTAGGTGTCTTGATGTGGATGAGGACGATGATCAGCAGATTCGGATTCAAGCAATGTCGGCGGGGCGTGTATTTTCGGCGGCGGCCTTGACCGGACGAGCCAGATGTCCAGGTGTTTGAGGATGGCCCAAAGACCGATAAATCTAAGGTTTTGGAGATTGCTGTGTGAAGAGTCTTTCCGGAAAAGAATTAACCCGATTACTTGATAAAAAAGGATGGGTTCTCAGGAGGGTCAGAGGTAGCCATCATGTTTATATGAAAGAAGGAAATCCGGCCCGTATATCTGTTCCTATTCATGGTAACAAACCACACCATCACCATGAACCCAAGAATTAGGGGAGTGATGGGTCAGGCATTGACTATTGCAAATTATTTAATATCACTTGATTTTTCAAATTATATATCGTACGGAAAGGCAATAAGAGGGGGGATTTGATTACTTTTCCATACGGACGCTACGACAAACTCACCTCATACATATTCGTTGACCTACTAAGAATACTCTCCGGAATCTGCCGCGACCGGGAGCGCACCCGCAAGCCACGCATTGTAGGCGGGGTAAGGGGCGCAATATAAAACAAACAAATTCCTTGCCGGGAAGCGCACCGCCCTGTGGGCGGGGAGCTTCACATTTGAGTTACCTCTGAAATTCACAGTTGAAGACACGGCCCTATTTAGTCCCCTAAAGATTGATACTAAGTAAAGGGCAAACTTGCTAAAAAATACATCCAATATCAACTTATCAGGGCAAATCGGACTGATAAGCAATAGATAGCCCTCATAAATCAAACAAGGAGTGGAAATGGAAAATATCATAGAAAGGAGAGAACAGATTTATGATCACTTCCATCACAGTGATGCCTGTGGAAAGTTTTTCTTTTCTGATGAGCAGGAGGAAAGATATGCTGCATACTACACAAGTATGTACCTCTTGCAAGATACGACTGAAAGCTTAATTGCACACCGGAAAAAAGGGTTTTCAAATGACCCGTATATAGCATATATCGAGTTTTGGGGCATCATGCAGGCCATCATTATTCAACAAGACGCATTATGTGAATTATACGAAGCAGTAACAGGATCTAAGCTTGATACTAGAAACAAACAACACTGGCAATCTCTCCGTAATCTAAGAAATATTTGCGCTGGTCATCCAGCGAAAAAAGACCGCACTAAGGCCTCCCCGTTGATTCGGTCCTTTATGGGAAGAGGTTTCGGTGATTACTCGTCAGTTATGTATGAAAAATGGGAAAGCGGAAGTGAAACCAGCCACCCAGAGGTTTATCTGGGGGGGCTTATAGATAAATACGCGCATGAGACTAAAATGGTAATCTCAAATATTTTGAGTTCTCTAAAGAAACAATGGCCTTGAACACTTAACAACACGCTGGTGTGAGACGGCTCGCGTGGCAAGGGGGGACGTCCCCATGTCTGCCTGACCCCCTTTACCCCTTTTAGGACAGCTCCAGCGACGACCCAAGAAATGTAAATTATGACAAGGAGGAATTTATGAAAATAAATATTGTCTACAAAGAGGAAAAAGGCTGGTTTGTTGGGCATATACAAGAATACCCGGACTACGAAAGTCAAGGGAAAACCTTGGAGGAATTGAGAGGGAATTTAATAGAAATCTATAATGATATTCATAAAGGTTTAGTTCCCGATGCAAAACCTTTCCAGATATTGGAAGTGGCAATTTGAAAAGGGGGGAGCAGAGGGTCGGGCCAAGCTAACAACCTATAATGATTGACAATAGGAAGAAAACGAGGTCCGATTTTCGGCCTATATGATTGTTTTCATAGTCAAAAAAGGGATTATAGCCAGGAACCACCTATAGTTAAATAGGGTCGGACCGAGCTAACTAACTGGAATAAAGAGAATAATATAGCAAAAACCGCCTGATATTAGCCTTACAGCGTCAATTTTAAGCCATAAATTGGCCTTTTAATAAATCCTTGACATTCCGCACCGATGTAATTACAATGTGCATACCTGTTGGGCCAAGGAGGTAAACATGAGAGCACGCGTTATAAAAATCGGCAATTCCCAAGGCGTCCGTATTCCCAAACCTATACTTGAACAGACAGGAATTACTGAGGACGTTGAGCTTGAAGTAGATAAAAATCAAATCATTATTCGCCCTCTTTCAAATCCGAGAGCTGGTTGGAACCTTGCTTTTAAAACGATGGCCGAAAATGACGATGACATGCCGATACACGAAACCGAAAAAATCTCACATTCCTGGGATGAAGAAGAATGGCAATGGTAGTCAATCGATTTGATGTATATCTGATAAATCTTGATCCCGCAGTCGGATCTGAAATTCAGAAGAGCAGACCCTGTTTAATTATTTCTCCTGATGAAATGAACAGACATATCCGTACCGTCATTGTTGCCCCTATGACCACAGCCGGCAAGGATTATCCCACACGAGTGTCATGCAAATTTAAAAGGAAAAAAGGGCAAATCGTCCTGGATCAGATTCGAACAATAGATAAAACAAGACTCACAAAAAAGCTTGGTTCTATTGATTCAAAAACCCAGTTGGAGGTTATTTCTGTCTTGCAACGGCTATTTGCATTTTAAAGCTGCCCAACCCATATGAGCCGCACCTTTGTGAATAGGCAAAAAAGACAGTTTCGTAAAAAGTCTCTAAATGTGTCATTTGTCATCCTGAACTGGTTTCAGGATCTCACTTGCTTTAGCATCTGACTTGGGTTTGGGATCAGTAAGTAAACGAATCGTCAGATAGTGTGCAATAACATACATATACACCGGTATTAAAAAACAGGCGTGTGTCTACAAAATCAGGGGGTGTTTTTACAGTTTTTCGAGTTCGAAGGCTATGTTGGG
>JAUSPI010000214.1 GCA_030655775.1 Syntrophales bacterium | reverse complement strand
TTTTTCCGGTAATTCTAATTGTCGTTGACCGGTAATTATAATTGTCGCATATCACCCACACGAATACCAAAAAATCTTCAGACACTGAACTGTCGCAACCAAGACGGTTGATTAGTCTTACAAATCTTAATTTTAATCTATTAAGTATCTGAAAGTCAACTATCGTATAAATACCGTTAGATACTTATCAAGCGAGGATGTTAAGAGTAAAATTAACTTCAGGGGAAATAATGGAGAAAATCTACTTAATATTAGGGAAGAGAATAAGAGAAGAGCGCAATAAATTACGATTAAGTCAAGAGCGGTTAGCTTTCAAGTCCAAGATTAGCATTAATTTTCTAGGTCAAATTGAACGAGGAACGAAACATACTACACTAACAACGGCTACTAAAATTGCGGAAGCTCTAGATTTAACCCTAAGTGAGTTGTTAAAAGAAGAGAAAGCAAAGCATTTTACAGAAGATATCGTTTCGGAAAAGACACTACTTTATCACTTCAGAGAAAGAACTACTGAAGAAAAGAACGCTTTTGTAAATTTTTTAAAATCATTCCCTTCCTTTAAGTCCAAATAAGATCCGAAATTAATTCACAATCCGCGCCAATGTAGATATGCTTTATGTGATTCGTCTATCCAAAGCCGATCACGGTCAGCAATATTGCGTCTAAGTTTTTGAGCTAATTTGAAGAAACCTTTACCGGTCTTCCATTCGTAACTTGAACCACTATAGCACTTAAAGCATTGGATTTTCAGCGATTTCTTCTCTTTTAGAAATTCCTCCTATCATCTTACCTAATGCAGAATCGTTTGGCTTTAAGGATATAGCGTGCATCATTTTAACCAAGTCCCCGTATGTTGTTAGCGAATGAAATTTAGCTAATCTTGTAAGGATTCCATGCATCTCCTCTTTCCCACTTCTCTGGGGAGAAGTCTTCTTTCCTTTTCATTATACACCTCTTTCAAAAACTACCGAGCCCTGTGCGCTACATAAAACGAGCTTGCCGCGCGAATTACGCTCGCAATGACACTGCGAATCCTTGTTTGGTGCATACAGAAATAAAGATGAGGGAGGGGATGCAACCCCTCCCCTACAGGCGACCCTAAAGGGTCGCACTACTTTCTTTTCCTCAATCAAACCCGGCCAGTTCAATATCAGGGAGTTTTTCAAGTCCGCTCCTAATTTCCCCTCTAACACAATCTGAATTTTTCTACCGGCGGGAATGGCACAAATTTGCGTTCAAAAACAGAGTATACCGGTTTGAATTCAATCAGAGAGCAAGGCAACGATGCTATATGATTGAAGGCGAATCGGTATTAAATCGCTTCCATCGTTGACGGTGGTTTTGCCGCTATATTATAAGTCACGCTAACCACACCGGGTACCTCGGTCGTCATTCGATTTCCAATCTTTTCCAGTTTCTCCCAGGCCAATCTGGTTGGCGCCGCCGTCCTTGCGTCAATGCTGCTCCAGCACCTGATTTCAATCTGTAGACCGAAATCTCTTTTTCCGTCACGCATTCCGGTGACTTTGTCCTGGTGCAGAATCGCCAGATACTGAAACGCTTCCGTGCCGGCCAGTTCTTCTTCGATAACAACGGTCGCTTTTCTGACCAGTTCTATCTTTTCCGGTGTAACTTCTCCAATTACCCGCGCCGCCAGAGCCGGTCCGGGGAAGGGCATCCGGTTATAAATTGATTCCGGCAGGCCAAGCGCCCTGGCCACCTTTCTCACCCCGTCCTTACGGATTTGTCGTAGGGGTTCAAGAATTTGGTAACCGAACGCCTTCTGGGGGTCTATGCCCAACTGCTCAAAGACATTATGTTGTCTTTTAACTCCGGCCACCGTTTCGTCTATGTCGGTCAAAATTGTTCCCTGTAAGAGATGTTTTGCTCCGCTGTCCACGACCAACCGTCCAAAGACCTTTTTGTAGAAAGCCTGGGTAATCGCTTCTCTCTTTTCTTCCGGGTCAACGACATCTTTCAGGGCGTCAAAAAATTCTTTTTTTGCGTCTACTATCTCGACGGGAATTCCAAATTCTTTAAAAATTTCAGCGACCTTCCGGGCTTCATCCTGTCGCATTAAACCATTTTCGACAAAATAGGTTTTGAGTTTCACGCCCAGGGCTTTGTGACCTAAAACAGTGACCACTGCAGAATCAACTCCACCGGAAAGGGCGGTAATGGCGGTTCCATCTCCGACCCTTTCTGAAATTTCCTTGATCTTTTCTGCAATAAATTTATCAGTATCCAGTTCCCCGCTCTTAATCTCTTTTTGTTCCATATCATCTCTCCGGAATATTTTATTCCTTCCCCAGCACACAGAATACCGGTGTTTCGGCCCGCAATCCTGGCACAAACAACTTTCCGTGCAATGACGATGGACTTACTTGCCGATGGACCAGCTGGCAGAGCAGCCGGTGAGAACTATGGCGTAAAGCAGCACAGCCACAATCCAGAAAAGATTCTTTTTCATAACGCCTCCTTTGACCTGACAACGTATTTGCTTATCTGGTGCGGGTCTGCGAAAAACGGTCAGGTTCCATTACGAGTGTCATTTTTTGTAAGTTCTTTTAAGGAACCAAATCAGAGGTCTTAATAATTTCCTGACAAAAGATTGATATAAGGGCCTTTGTTTTATGAAATCAGCAAAAAAAGGTGAGATTTGGTAATATACCTGCACAAAAATTCTTCCCCAACACTTATTTATAAGCCAGTCATCTCTTAACTTACGCAACAATAAAACGTCTTCTGATAGAGGTGTTCCATAAGCAGCTGTGGCGATGAAACACCCTTTTTTTTCCTTCAAATCAAAAATGTGACCGCAGGGGGTGCACTGAGTTCTACCGAGAGCATTAGCGTTAAGTTTAGTTAAACAGTTGGGACACTTACAAAGATATATTTCTCCGGCTGGGATGATATTTTGATAACCACAATTCGCGCAACACCTATAAGATTGATTGAAAATAACTCTAATTTGGGAGTCGTCATCTTTTTTAGGAAGATCCATCATTGGAGTAATGCCTCCACCTCCTTGCCCAGCACTTCCAACATGTCCACAGTTGGGACATCTAAACACCGGGACTGCTCTTCCATA
>JAUSPI010000213.1 GCA_030655775.1 Syntrophales bacterium | reverse complement strand
AAGGCGATCATCATGCTCTCAAGGGAGCTGAAAAAGGTACAGCGACGGGTGAACGCCCTTGAGAAGATATTCATCCCTCAGCATGAAGAGGCGAAGAAGTACATCTCAGATAGAATCGAGGAGATGGAGAGAGAAGAAATTTTCGTGAAGAAACTCATACGACAGCGCGCATCAAAGGAAGAAGGTACTACCTAAGCGCTTGATAGGAACAAAAAAACGTAACCTATGGATACTTTCCATTTGGAATTTACAGAAGTAATTTACTCGATTTTCCAAACGGTTGCCGTCGGAGTATCTTTAAGAATTATTCCCTTCTTCGCAAGAGTGTCTCTGATTTCATCTGAACTTTTCCAATCTTTCGCCGCTCTGGCCATCCTTCTTTCTTCAATCGCGCGCTCAATATCTTCTACATCCAACCCACGTTTTTGAACTTCTCTGTTCCTGTCCTTCTGAAAATATTCGTCAGGATCTTCAAGAAATAATCCCAATACTCTGCCCACTTCCTTGATATTTCCCTGAGCGACATCCATAACAAAGAGCTTCTCTTCCGTCATGGTAATCTCTTTTTCCGCCAGATAACTGTTGATCACCCTAACCGTGTCAAATATGTAGCCAATGGCCATAGCGGTATTTAAATCATCGTCCATCACCCCGGTAAATCTGCCGGGAAGAGCATCAACGTAGTCGAATACTTCTTTGTCTTTTCCGTAAAGGTTTTTCCCTGAAACCTTCGAATAATCTACACCACTCGCAAGGACATCTCCGATATTTTTCAGGGTTGTATAGAACCTCTCCATTCCCGTTTTCGCCTCAGCAAGTGAGTCACTGGAAAAGTCCACGGGGCTTCTGTAATGGCTCTGGAGCATAAAAAGTCTCAATACCTCTGGATGGTAACTTTTGAGTATCTCTTTTATTGTAAAAAAATTGCCGAGAGATTTGGACATCTTTTCACTGTCCACTCTGACAAAACCATTATGTATCCAGTACTGTGCAAAGGTCTTGCCGGTAGCGCCTTCCGACTGGGCAATCTCATTTTCATGATGAGGGAAAATGAGATCCTTCCCACCACCGTGTATATCAAATGTGTCCCCTAAAAACCTCTGACTCATCACCGAGCACTCTATATGCCACCCGGGCCTACCCCTTCCCCAGGGACTATCCCACCACGGTTCTCCCTCCTTGCTCGCCTTCCAGAGGACAAAATCGAGGGGATTCTTTTTCTTATCATCCACCTCAACCCTCGATCCTGCTACCATGTCTTCGAGATTTCTTCCGGAAAGCTTCCCATACCCATCGAATTTTTCAACGGAGAAATAAACATCGCCCTCATTAACATAGGCAATTTTTTTCTCAAGAAGGACTGTTATATGTCTGATCATCCCCTTGATGTTTTCTGTCGCTTTGGGGGCCACTGTGGGTCTGGCCACACCAAGTGCATCCATATCTTCATTGTGTTCTTTGATATATCTTTCGGATATCTCTGAAATATTTTCCCCTTCGGCATTCGCCTTTTCTATAATCTTATCATCCACATCGGTAAAATTCTTCACATAGGTCACATTGTAACCCCTGTACTTCAGATACTTGGTAATAACATCGAAAACTACTGCCGAACGGGCATGACCGACATGACAAATATCATAGGCCGTGATACCACACACATAAATTCCAACCTTTTTTTTCTTAACCGGCTTGAATTCTTCTTTCTGTCCCGTCAATGTATTGTAAAATCTTAAAGCCATTTTAACCTTCAAACTATGGAAACAGCGAAATCAATTTTAAGCCAGAGTCTTCACTCAAGCCATACATCAGGTTCATGTTTTGTACGGCCTGGCCGGCAGCACCCTTTATAAGATTGTCAATAACGGATACTATTATAACCCTTCCCGTCTCACCGTCAACAGTTAGCCCGATATCACAGTAATTAGAACCCCTGACGGATGAAACAGTGGGGAATGTGCCCGCCTTATAAATCCTGACAAACGCTTCACCATCGTAAAACTTTTTATAAAGATCTATCAGGTCAGATACGGATACGCTCTCCTTTAGCCCCGCATATATCGTATTAAGTATCCCCCTGTTCACCGGTAGCAGATGCGGCACAAAGGAAATCTTAACATCTGTCTCGGCAAGGAAGCCGAGCTCCTGCTCCATCTCCGGCATGTGACGATGCTGGCCGATCTTATAGGCCTTAAACCCCTCATTCACCTCACAGAAGAGTGAGCCAATCTGCGGTTCGCGACCCGCACCACTAACCCCCGACTTCGAGTCAACAATAATCGAGGCGATATCAATCCATCCTTCCTTCAACACAGGGGCCAGACCAAGAATGACCCCGGTTGGATAGCACCCGGGATTTGCAATAAGCTGTCCGGTCTTAATACTGTCCCGGTACAATTCCGGAAGGCCGTAAACCGCCCCTTTTATCAAATCCGGTGCCGTATGTTTCTGGTACCACTGCTCGTACACTGCAATATCACGCAGGCGGAAATCAGCGCTAAGATCAATAACCTTTTTCCCCGCTTTCAAAAAGAGAGGAACAGCCTCCATCGCCAGACCGTGAGGAAGCGCCAAAAAGACAACATCGGAAAGATCGGCAACATCATAAGGGGATGCATCAATAAATTCCATGTCTGTCAGCCCGTGAAAAGCCGGGAACACATCGGAAACTGGAGTCCCCTTAAATTTCCTTGACGTCAGGGCAACAACTTCCACTTCAGGATGCCTAAATAGAAGTCTTAGGAGTTCCTGACCTGTGTAGCCACTTGCTCCGTATATGCTAACTTTTAACATGACAAGTCCTCAATAATTCACAGGAATCAGCAGTCGGATATTCTCTCCAGAAAATTACAGCCAATCTTCACGGGCCTCCACCCATCTTCGAATGAAATACCTTGCCGACATTGCCGGTTTTTTTCTGGACACTGATAGCCGAACACCGTAAACTGTTACAATATTTCCTTATATACAAAAAAGGGAGGCCATAGCCCCCCTCCTCACCAATATTATCTTTTGGAAAACTGAAACCTTTTCCTCGCCCCGGGTTGCCCGTACTTCTTCCGCTCCTTTATGCGAGAATCTCTTGTCAGGAATCCCGCCTGTTTTAGAACCGGCCTCAGTGCGGCATCGTACTCCAGGAGTGCTTTAGAAATGCCATGTTTAATTGCACCGGCCTGTCCCGAAATACCCCCGCCACGAACATTAATATAAAAATCAAACTTACTCATCTGTCCGGTAACCTCAAGGGGTTGCTTAATCAGCATCTTGGAGTTGTCTCCGGTAAAATATTCATCAAAATCCCTCTTGTTTACAACAAGAGTGCCACTTCCCTCCTTCATCCACACCCTTGCTATAGCGGTTTTTCTCTTTCCTGTCGCATAATAACGTTTCTCTGTCATATTTATCTCCTGCACATAATTCTCATAATATTTACAAATTGTAACTACTCAGTGTCAAAGGCACAGAGTAAATATGTTCCATTGGTTGACCAATAGAACCAATAAAACTGTTTTTCTTTTCTTTCTTTGTGCCTTTGAACCTTTGGTACTTTGTGTCTTGTAACTACTCCTACCTGAGTAGTTACAACAAACTTACAGTTCCAGTAATCTGGGGGTTTGGGCTTCATGGGGGTGTTCGCTGGTAGAATATATCTTCAGCTTTTTAAGCATTTGTCTGCCCAAAGAGTTTTTCGGAAGCATGCCCTTTACCGCCATGCGCAATACCCTCTCCGGCTTTTCCTTCAACAACTTTCCGGCAGTAACAGCTTTTATTCCTCCCGGATAACCGGAGTGATGATAATATATCTTATCAGTTAATTTCTTGCCGGTAAGAGAAACTTTCCCGGCATTTACAACTACTATAAAATCTCCCGTATCAACATGTGGCGTGTAAACAGGTTTATGCTTGCCCCTCAAACGCTTAGCTATTTCACTTGCAAGCCTTCCAAGTATTTTCCCCTCCGCATCAATCAGATACCAGTCTTTTACAATATCTTCTTTTTTAGCACTATATGTCTTCATAAAATAAAACCACCCAAAGTCTGAAAATTTAAAAAAAGAAAGGTACGCAATTTAAGCACGTTTGTCAAGTTAAAAACCAATTTTTTTATTGCCGCCCGGTTATACTGCGCATGGCTTTAGGTCTAGCTGTCGCTCTTCCGACCTTCCCCAGCCCGTAAAGGGAGAAAACTACCATCCATACCCTGTCATTATCATCGTCAGAATAGGTGGCTTGAACGCTCCAGCATTGCCTTTGATATTCCAGGCCGTATGTTGTTTCGTGATAGATATTATTCAGCTCGTCCCTTCGGAGAACATATATAAGATCAAGGGAATCGGTAATCTTTGCATTCAGTAAAACATTTATCTCTTCTAAAGACTTTTGCGTATATCTATATCCGATAGTGGCGGAATCACCACGCCAGTCACTTACGCTAAGATCATAGTTTGTCTTTTCCCACTCGCCCGAGTCAACGTTGAAGCTGGTATCCGCATCAAAGGTAAGATATTGAAAAGGGTCAAACTTGAGTTCCATATCCACATTGCCGAATGGTCTCTTTTCGGTCGTGAGACTACCGCGATGCTTTCTTTGTTCTCTTATATCGTATGCCTGACTCAGCTTGACGAGGAGAAATTCCCTGTAACTTATACCCCCGTCTTCACTTTTATCTTCACTTTTATCTTTACTTTTGTCTTCACTCTTGTCTGTATTTTTGTCTGTATTTTTCAACCTGGCCATGAAACTATTGGTCAGTGAATAGGTTACGCTGTTTGTCTCACTTACCGCCGCTACGAAATCCGGAAGATCACTCTGATATACATAGGGAATGTAAGTATATGTCAATTCCGGTTTAATTCCGTGCCGTATTTTATCAACAGTTTCACCACCTATATCAAATATTCTTTGAACTTCCGTGGAAAGCGCCGCCCCTACATTGTATAGCTCCCTGCCCCCATTCTCCTCTTGCTGCTCTTTATTTGCCCCCTCTAACTCACTGGCATCCCAGACAGTTTCTCTCAATCCTATCGATGGGGTAAAATCGAGATAATCACCAAAGTTGAGCGGTAAAGAAAACGTGGGGTGAATATCGTAAAGTTGTCCATGGTCATCCTCGGTTCTCTGATAATTATTAAACGAAGAATCGAGGGCAAAGTTGAGTGGCGTGTCCATGATAGGCTGGTTAACGCCGGTAAAGGTTATTTCAGGATATTTTTGCAGTGTTGAATTGTTGTCATAACTGGCAAAATTATCAGTGTACTGAACAAGGGCGGTAAGATTAAACAAGTTCCAATCCTTAACAAGACGGGCAGTCGAGTCCAGCGAAGCGAGGGAATTATCACCCATAAACGAGACTTTACTAAACCTGCGTTCCCCTGTTTCAGAATAATTATCCAGATAGTAGTTAGAATCGGAGAAATCTCTGAAGTACCAGTTATCGGAAACCCTTCTTATATCTGTTCTAAAGTAAAAACCAGGGCTGAAAGTGGTCTCATGATTCAGGTAATATGACCATCTTTCCTGTTTTTCCTGCCAGTTCCGGCTTAAACCCTCATCTTCGGCCATTTCCCCGGTTTTTTCATCTTTTAGATAGTCGGCATAAAAGGTGCCGTATGAATCCTTGCTTATAAAGTACCTTAATTCAACGCCCTCTTTTAATCCATTTTTATCCATGTAACGTTGATAAAATGTAGCATCCGCACTCTCTGAAATTGCCCAGTAGAGTGGAAGTTCTATGTCCCACCCATGTTTGCTCGATTGTGAAATACGGGGTGGCAGGAAACCTGATTGCCGTGTTGTCTTCGCTGGAAATATCATATACGGCATATACAAGAAGGGAAAGTTTTTTACCTGAAAGGTGCCATGTTTCACCGTACCGTAACCATCAATGGTCACATCAAGCTCTTTTCCTGTGAATCTCCATGCCGGCCAATCTCCGTCACAGGTGGTTGCCGTCGCATCTTTGAGATGATAGGTGGCCTCCCCTGTCTTCTCAATCTCTTTCCCATTTATATAAAAATGATTCTTTGCAAAGAACAGCTTTCCCTCGTAGACAATACCCGTTTTTGAAGTAATATTAAATTTAACCTTGTCTCCCTCAAGTATATCATCATCACTTTTGACATAAACATTCCCGAAAGCCTCGGCATCACCTGTCGTCTTATTCAAGTCTACATAATCAGCCTTGAGAAAACCGCCGGTGAATGTGATGACAACGTTTCCCTTCGCACTATATGTATCAGTATCCTTGTTATAGGCGACACTGTCAGCTTCTATATTAACCGGCCCTTTTTGTGTTTTCCTTTCAAAAGCAAGGGCAAAATCAACCTGAAATAAAAACAATAGGAGGAAAATTAATAAACATACTTTTCTCATCTTATATCATTCCCAATAACTTTCATGCCCGATCGGCTGCAACGAAGCATGAAAAAAAGAAGTCAGGAGTCAGAATACAGAATAAAAAGGATGTTTTTCTCATTCTGACTCCTGACTTCTGACTCCTGACTTCTGGTTCCAGCATCTCTTTATCTCTCCAACAAGAAAAAGGGAACCGGTCACACAGATAAGATCATCTTTTTCGGCAAGAGCAAAAGCCCGCGAAAGAGCCCGGCCGGAATCTTCAATAATGTCTACACTATTAACATACATCTTTGCAACGGGCAATATATCCATCAAATGCAAGCTTCTTTTCTCTTTTGGCTTTGTGAGGATAAGTTTATCGGCAAGAGGGGCCAATTTTTTCAGCATCATCCTGTAATCCTTGTCACCAAGTACACCGAACAGGAGAATTAATTTCTTATAGGAAAACTTATCCCTCAACGCACTGCGAAGAGCAGATGCCCCGGCCGGATTGTGGGCACCATCCACAACCAGCATGGGAGAATTCTGAAGCACCTCTAATCTCCCTTCCCATCGTACATTTCTCAAACCACGCATTACTGCACTATCATCAACACCAAAACCTTTAGCCGCCAGGAGCTCCATCGTTCCAAGAGCCACGGCGGCATTTTCTATCTGATGCCTTCCTATCAAGGGGCAAACAAGGTTTCGATAATCTTTTTTAATCCCTTTATAAGAGAAGGTGTTCAACTCTGGCGCATAAGTTTCTTCAAGCCGGAGAGCTTTCACTGCTCTAACTTTCACGTCTTTCCCTAACCGGTACAGTCTTGCCTCTCGTTCGCTACATATATTCTCCAACACCTTCAAGACGCTCTTCTCTTTCGCACCCGTAATGCATATACCTCCATTCTTGATAATTCCTCCCTTTTCCCGGGCAATTGCTCCCAAATTACTGCCAAGATACTTCACATGCTCCAAAGAGACATTGGATATCACGGACACTTCCGGTATCACAACATTTGTCGCATCAAGTCTTCCACCCATTCCAACCTCTAAAACAGCCACATCCACACCGTTTCGGAAAAAATGGAGAAAAGCCAAAGCCGTAACAAATTCAAAATAGGTTATATCCCCTTGAAGCTCTCCACGCACCTTTTCGATCAGTCCGGAGAGTTCCTCCACCGATATCATACGGTTGTTTACCCTTATACGCTCATTGATATTAATAAGATGAGGTGAAGTATAAAGGCCAACTTTTACTCCCCCTTCCAGGAGAATAGAGGAAATCATCGCTGCGATTGAACCCTTACCATTGGTTCCGCCAACTAAAACTGTTTTGTATTTTTCCTGGGGATTATTTAATCGGTCAAGGAGTTGGGAGACAGGAACAAGACTCAAATGTATTCCCTTATCTCTCAATCCGGAAAGGTATTCAAAGGGATTTTGCGATGTCATTTATTTTCAGCTTTCAGCGCTCAGATAACCTTTCAATCTCAGGGTTAAGTTGTAGCACAAGTTTTAGAAGGAATTAATTTGAAACACAAAGCTTAAAAGTTAAGACAAATGGTGTTTTGACCGGAGGCGCACCCCGCACGCCCCGCCCTGTGGGCGGGAACTTCACTTAACACTGACCGCTAGGGGGCTGAATGTTTACCCAATTTTTATCACTTCTCCTTCGCTCAGGATGTGAATATCTTTGTTCTCTATCAAATCTATCTCTTTTCTAATGGTTTCTTCATACTGTGGTTTCATATGGTAAAGATAAATATCTGGTGTTATAGCGCCCAATTTCTTTAATTCACGACCGAGACTGACAGGTGTAAGATGACCGGTAACATCCGCAATATCCTCCATGCTATTGGGAAGTGATACTTCAACAAATACGGCTTTCAAATTTTTGAGCTTCCGTGCAACTTCCCAAACATCCTCAGTCGGACCGGTATCTCCTATAAAGACAAATGAACCACTTTTTTCAGATTCTATCACATACCCGATTGTCTCAACAGGATGATTGACTCTGACAGAAGTAATCGTAAGATTATTAAGCTGGAATCTTACACCCAATTGGACTGTCTCAAATTTAAGAAGAGGTTTCTCCGGAGTTGGAATCGATGAAAAATCAGGCCATATAATGTTATTAAAAAGGTTTGCTCTCAGTGCATCAATAACTCCCTGTGTACTTAAGACTCTAATTGCCGGATATTCTTTTTTGCTATAATAAAGATTATCCGCCAGAAACATTATATCACAGACATGATCAAGATGAGCGTGAGTTACAAGAACATGTTCTATCTTAATTTGTTCTTCCAATGACAACACAGAAGTTATTGTGCCGGCATCGAGTAAAATTTCTTCATCCAACAAAAAACACGTAGTATTGTAGCCGGGGAGCTTGGATCCGTGACAACCTAATACCCTTATATCCATATAATGATTCCTTTTAACGCTTTTTAGGATAAAAAATTGAAGTTTCCATAAGCTCACTGCGGGGGCTCTTCGAAGCATTAAAGAGTAATTTTATTAAATTCGCTCGCTATACATTTTTTACAAAAATAACAACGTCAAAAGAAAAATCAAGCCACCGACTCACAGTTTCAGGCAGCTACAAACACAAATAGCTCCCCAACCTCCCTACCTTGAGAGCTTTGCAAAACGCCCCCTTTCTGTCATTCCCACGAAAGTGGGAATCCATAACAAGTTTAAAATACTGGATTCCCGTTTGCACGGGAATGACCATTCAGGCTATTTATGGCAAAATTCAAAGGTCTCACCTTATCAAATAACCAGACTTTTAACAGGAGAGATGTTGGCCAAAATTCACTTTCCCTTAACTATATTTTAAAATATGACCCTCAATCCGAAAATTTCCGATTTAAGAAATTAATCTTGGATTTTTAGATGGATCAGGAAAAGTTAATATAAGGATCACTGTGGGTTGTTCTAAATATCAATTCCTTAGCCAACTCTAAGTTGACCGCCTTTGGACTTTCGCCATGAACTCATCATCAAATTATTCTTCTGATACAACCTTAAACATCTCATCGCCAGGACGAACTCGCTCAGTTACCTTAATTCCGATATAATCACCGGTTACTGCCTTTTCAGCTTTTTCGTTTTCTATTTCCATTGAGTCAACTTTACTTTCAAAATCAGTGGTATGACCTGTAAACTTAACCGTATCACCTACTTTTAACTCTCCATCAGTAATCTTGACCGCTGCAACGCTTGGCTTAGCAAAAAACTTAACAACCTCTCCAATTTTTTCCTCTGCCATGACTGATCCTCCCTTACTCATCACATACATTAGGGTTCAAAAGATATAAGACAATCTTCTCTAAAATGCATCGAGATGTCGCAATATATCAATACATTATGTGAAAGCATTGAAAAAATGGTTTTTCAATACTCAGAACATTTTTTCACCCTCAAAACCATATTTTTCAGTTTTTCAAAGGTCTATATGTATTGACGATTTCTTATTATATTTCTTTTAAGAAAAATTTCAAGGGAAAACGTAAAAGATACTGATGGATCAAATAAAAAGGCAAGGGTGAGATTCCTTGCCTTTTTATTTTTACACTTTTTTATTTCCTTATTTTCCCGCGGTTGAAACGTACTGTACCAACTCTACTTTGAGGGTCTCTTGTCTCCTTCTGAAATTAATTCAATAACAGACATAGGGGCATTGTCACCTGCTCTGTAACCTACCTTTACTATTCTCGAATAACCCCCAGCCCTTTCACTGTAACGGGGTGACAGCTTTTCAAAAAGCTTTTTGACAACTGCCCGATCTCTTATAAAAGACAGAACCTGCCTTCTTGCGTGGAGGCTGTCATTTTTCCCTAAGGTAATTATCTTTTCGGCAATTTTCCTCAACTCTTTTGCCTTGGCATCGGTTGTAACGATCTTTTCATGCTTCATGAAGGAAGTTACAATATTTCTCAGCATCGCTTTTCTATGACTCGTGGTTCTACCCAGCTTCCTCCCAGCCTTTCTGTGACGCATTTAACATCTTCCTTTCTAATTAATGAATCTACTATACTTCTTTAGCTTCTTCTTCATCATATTTTACCGGCAGTTTAAAATCTACCTTGATACCGAGTCCAAGTCCCATCTCAGCAAGTATTTCCTTAATTTCACTCAGGGACTTCCTTCCAAAGTTCTTGGTTTTAAGCATTTCAGTCTCAGTCTTCTGAACAAGTTCTCCAATAAGAGTAATGCCGGCATTTTTTAAACAGTTTGCAGATCTTACAGAAAGCTCCAACTCATCAACACTCCTGTGCAAGTTCTGATTGATTTTCCCCTTTTCCTCGATCTCTTTATGTTCTTCCTGCTCTTCCTCTTCCTCTTCAAAATTTATAAAAATACTGAGCTGTTCCTTTAATATTTTTGCAGAATAAGCTACGGCATCCTCTGGTAAAATACTCCCATCGGTCCATACCTCCAATATCAGCCTATCATAATCAGTAACCTGCCCCACCCTGGCATGGGTTATCGTATAGTTTACCCTTTTAATTGGTGAAAATAACGCATCAATATTTATAGTGCCTTCCGGTTGGTCAGGGTCCCTCTCCCTTTTAGCGGGAACATAACTTCGACCCATCTTCACGACCATTTCTGCCTTAAACACAGCATCAGCCGAGAGGGTTGTAATATAATGATCCGGATTCATTATCTCAACAGTTCCATCTGTAATGATATCCCCCGCAGTTATAACTCCCTCCCCTGAAGCATCAATATGTATAACTCTGGGTCCATCTTCATGAAGTTTTAAACGGATGCCTTTAAGGTTTAAAATAAGATCGGTCGCATCATCTTTCACCCCAGGAATCGTAGAGTACTCGTGAAGAACTCCGTCAACCTTCACAGAAACAATAGCTGCTCCCTGTATGGAAGACAGCAACACTCTTCTAAGAGAGTTACCTAAAGTAATGCCAAAACCCCTTTCCAAAGGCTGACAGGTAAATTCCCCATAAAGTCGAGTGTGGGTTTTTTCATCTACTTCGATTCGCTTCGGCTGTATTAAACTACGCCAGTTTTTTTGCATTTCTTATACTTCCTATATAGAGTCACTTTAACCGTCACGTGGTTATCACGCTATTTAGAATAAAGCTCAACTACCAATCGTTCCTGAATCGGCATGGTTAATTCTTCCCGAACAGGAAACATCTTTACAACACCTTTAAAGTTATCTTTATCCAATTCCAGCCACTGAGGGATACCCCGTCTCGCAACTGTCCCCATCGAATCTAATATTCGCGACATCTTCCTGCTCTTCTCTCTAACCTGAACCTCATCACTAACGCTTATCAGGTATGATGGGATGTTAACTTTTCTGTCATTTACCAAAAAATGATTATGTTTTATAAGCTGTCTTGCTTCACCTCTGGAGCTCGCAAAACCCATCCTGTATACAATATTGTCAAGTCTTCTTTCCAACAGAATCAACAGGATTGTTCCCGTTACTCCGGTTTGCCTATCTGCCTTCTTGTAATACCCTCTTAGCTGCTTCTCCAAAAGTCCAAACGTCCTTTTAAGTTTCTGTTTTTCCCTTAACTGGACACCATAGTCGGAATGTTTTCGCCTATCCCTCGTCTGCCCATGCTCCCCAGGGGCATACCCTCTTCTTTCAAAGGCACATTTATCACCGTAACATCTGTCCCCCTTGAGAAAGAGCTTCAAGTTCTCTCTTCGACATAATCTACATAAAGATCCTCTATATCTTGCCAAAACATTCCTCCATTTTATATCGTAATAAAGCTCAACTTCAGCCTCTGTTATACTCTTCTTCTTTTCGGTGGGCGGCAACCGTTATGAGGGATAGGTGTTACATCCCTTATAAGACTTATATCAAGACCTGCCGTCTGCAAAGACCTCAGGGCGGCTTCTCGACCTGAACCAGGTCCTTTCACATATACTTTAACACTTCTCACCCCATGTTCCTTTGCTTTTCTTACGGCATCCTCTGCAGCTAATTGAGCGGCAAATGGTGTGCTCTTCCTCGAACCCTTGAAACCCCTGACTCCAGAGGAAGACCAGGTAATAACGTTACCACTCAGATCTGTAATCGTAATCATCGTATTGTTGAACGTCGATTGAATATGGGCAATGCCTTCCGGTATATTTTTTCGTTCTTTCCTTTTTCCAGCTTTCCTCTTCGGTTTTGCCATTGTTCCTCCAGATGGGGTTAAAACTTGACCCCTTCAAATTACTTCTTCTTTCTCTTGCCGACAACAGCCCTTCTCGGTCCCTTTCGTGTCCTGGCATTTGTGCTTGTTCTCTGACCCCTAACAGGAAGACCCTTTCTGTGCCTCAGCCCTCGGTAGGAACCTATATCCATCAGGCGTTTTATCGACATGGAAATTTCTCTTCTTAAATCTCCCTCAATCTTATGGTCCCTATCTATAATGTTCCTTATTGAGGTTACCTCTGAATCAGCAATATTATCTGTTTTTGTATCAAACTCTACACCTGCTTTTTCAAGTATCTTCCTTGATTTAGATCTACCTATACCATATATATAGGTCAAGGCAATTTCCATTCTCTTATTCTTAGGTAAATCTACACCTGCAATTCTTGCCACACCCGATATCCTCCTGTAGGAAATAATTTATAAAAAAGATATTTCAGGAATCATGAGAAAGAATTCAGGATAACAGGATATTTTTCTTCATTCCGGCTCCTGACTTCTGACTCCTTTTTTATATCACCCTTTACCCCTGGCGCTGTTTATGCCTGGGATTTTCACAAATAACTCTGAGCACCCCACGCCTTTTAACAATCTTGCATTTATCACATATCTTTTTAACGGAACTCCTCACTTTCATGATACTTCACCCCATAACTGCATTCATTTTGCCCTGTACACAATTCTCCCACGCGTCAAATCATATGGGGAAAGTTCAACGGTCACTTTATCACCAGGTAATATCTTGATATAATGCATACGCATTTTCCCGGAAATATGGGCAAGAACACGATGCCCATTTTCCAGTTCAACACGAAACATTGCATTCGGCAGCGGCTCAATTACTTTACCTTCAACCTGTATCGCTTCTTCTTTTACCATGAAGCATCTATCCTCACGCAAAATCTAATAAATATGTTCTGCAAAATCCCCTTTAACCCCCCTTTAAAAAGGGGAGAGCCTCTTTTCTTTCTTTATGCCTCTGCCTGCCCTGTTAAATTTCCCAAGGGGAACCGTATTTAACAGGGTGAACCTTTGGTACTTTGTCCCTGGTAACTACTCATACCTGAGTAGTTACAATCAGTCAATCTTACTCAATATTACTGGACCATCCCCTGCAATTGCCACAGAATGCTCAAAGTGGGCTGACAGCTTACCATCGGCTGTCACAACCGTCCATCCATCGTCCAATACCTTTACCTTGTATGTTCCCTCATTCACCATTGGTTCAATCGCAAAAACCATACCTACTTCTAACTTAACACCCCTACCACGCACTCCGAAATTGGGGATCTGTGGCTCTTCATGAAGACTTCTTCCTATCCCGTGACCTACAAAATCTCTCACCACAGAAAACCCGGCAGCCTCAACACACTCCTGCACAGCAGCTGATATATCACCCAATCGATTTCCTGCCCTCATCTCTTTTATCCCACGGTACAGGGCTTCTTCAGTAGTTCCAATCAGTGCCTGCGCTACACTGGAAACCTCACCTACAGGAACAGTTATGGCAGAATCTCCATAGTATCCCTTATGATATATTCCAAAATCGAGGCTTATTATGTCTCCCGCCTTAAGTACTGTATCTGACGGCATTCCATGAACTACTTCACCATTAACAGACGTACACAGAGAAAAAGGATATCCTCTATACCCTTTAAAGGCCGGTTTAGCACCCATTTTCAGGGCAAGTTCCTCAGAATACCTGTCCAGCTCTATGGTTGTTATGCCAGGTTTAATTATACCTCTCAATTCATTCAATATATTCGCTACTATAACATCACTTGCCCTTATCTTTTCAACCTCGTCAGGAGATTTCAAGATTATCATCAATTTTAACCTTTTAACGTCTTCTGCCCATCTGTCCCTTTTTCAAAAATCCTTCATATTGCCTCGTCAATAAATGGGTTTCTATTTGACCTGCCGTATCAAGGGCAACACCCACTACAATAAGAAGCGCTGTACCACCAAAGTAAAACGGCACATTAAACTTACTTATAAGAATACTCGGCAGTACACATACTGCAGAAACATACATGGCACCACCGAAGGTAAGCCTTGTCAGGATACTGTCTATATAATCTGCTGTCTTTTTACCCGGTCTTATACCCGGAATATAGCCTCCGTGCTTTCTCATATTATCGGCCACATCGACAGGATTAAAAGTAACCGCAGTATAAAAATAGCAGAAAAATATTATAAACGCTACATAGAGCAATTCATACACAACTCTTCCAGGCATCAATACATCCGCCACCATCTTCATCCAGGGATGTGGAATAAAATTGGCAATTGTAGCAGGAAACATTATGATTGAGGAAGCAAATATGGGTGGAATTACACCTGCTGTATTAACCTTTAAAGGAAGATGGGTCGTTTGTCCACCATACATCTTCCTCCCAACAACCCTCTTGGCATATTGAACTGGTATCCTCCTCTGCCCACTTTCCACAAAGACAATAATACCAACAACCGCGACCATCGTTACGGCAAGGATGATAACAAAAAATATTCCCATCTCACCTGTGGACAGTAGGCGAAAGGTATTTAAAACAGCAGCTGGCCCTCGACATATTATACCCGCAAAGATGATCAGAGATATCCCATTACCAATACCCTTATCAGTAATTTGCTCTCCTAACCACATGATAAACGAAGTACCGGCGGTAAGGGTAATAACCGTCATCAATCTAAAGTCCCATCCTGGATCAATCACGATAGATACACCCGTAGGACCTGCCATGTTTTCCAATCCTACCGCAATACCGAACCCCTGAATTACACTTAAAAGAACCGTTCCATATCTCGTATATTGCGTTATTTTTCTTCTTCCGACTTCTCCTTCCTTAGAAAGCTTTTCAAGATAAGGAATAGCAACTGTGAGCAACTGCAAAATAATGGATGCGCTGATATAGGGCATAATACCCAGGGCAAAGACTGACAAGTTGCTCAGTGCCCCTCCTGCAAACATATCAAAGAGTCCCAGAAGTGAACCCCTTGCCTGCTCAAAGAACGCCATTAAAGCCGCCGTATCGATCCCCGGAGTTGGCACATGTACACCTATCCGGTAAACAGCCAACAGAAAAAAAGTGAAGAGTATTCTCTTCTGAAGCTCCGGGATTTTCTGGATATTTTTAAGGCCGCTTAACAACTCAGATAACCTCTATCGAACCGCCTGCACTCTCAATTTTCTCTCTTGCACCGCGACTTATTCTGTCAACTTTCAGCAACAAAGGATAATCTATAGACCCTTTACCCAATATCTTGATTCCATCACCTTTATTCTTAATAATCCCACTACTTATAAGAATATTTGAATCAATAACCGAACCCTCTGGAAATTTGTTCAGCTGTTCTATATTTACTGCGACGATATCCTTTTTAAAGATATTACAAAACCCCTTTTTCGGTAATCTCCTCGAAAGGGGCATTTGGCCGCCCTCAAATCCTGGTCTCACTCTTCCACCCGAACGGGATTTCTGCCCTTTCGATCCTCTGCACGATGTTTTTCCATGACCTGATCCAGCCCCGCGACCTACCCGTTTTCTCTTTTTTCTGGAACCTTCAGGTGGTTTTAAACTGCTCAAATCCATATTTAATTTACCTCAATTTCCTCTACGGTAACCAGATGCGTGACTTTTTTTGCCATCCCACGAATCGCAGGAGTATCGTCCAGCAAGACGGTTTTATTCAACTTTACGAGTCCCATCCCGCGCAGTACTTTCCTCTGTTTTTCCGGTCTTCCTATAAAACTCTTTACCAATGTTATCTTCAGTTTCTTTTCCACGACCTGCTCCCATGTTCTGAAAGTTCCGAAAATACGGGTTTTCGATGCCCAAAAGATCTTTTGACAATTTTATGTCTCAATTCACTCTCAAAACATATTTTTCAATTTTTCAAAGGTCTCGTTCTATACGCTAACGAAAACGTCAAATTTCGGAAATATCTTTTCCCCTGAGAGCGGCGATCTTCTCGGGTGTTTTCATCTTACGGAGTCCGTCAATCGTTGCTTTGACAAGATTATGATGGTTATGTGAACCAAGGCATTTTGTTAATATATTATGAACACCAGCAACTTCCAAAACCGCTCTAACAGCCCCACCAGCTATAAGGCCTGTCCCCTCGGAAGCCGGCTTGAGGAGAACTTTCCCGGCCCCAAAGTGTCCTATCACTTCATGAGGTACGGTTCTGTTCACAATTGCAACTTTCATTTGATTCTTTTTAGCCTCATCCATACCCTTTCTTATTGCCTCCGGGACTTCATGGGCTTTCCCCAACCCAACACCGACAGAACCATTACCGTCACCAACAACTACAACTGCACTAAATCTAAATCTTCTGCCACCTTTGACAACCTTGGCTGTCCGCTTAATAGCAATAACCCTATCAAGAAGTTCTAATTCTTCCATATTCCTGCAATACCCCTAAAAACTAAAAACATCGATTAGTGTATACCAATTAAACCAGCAAAAAGATCGATCAATTAAAATTTCAACCCCGCTTCCCTAGCCGCCTCAGCAAGAGCTTTTACACGTCCATGGTAAAGAAACATCCCCCTATCAAAGACAACCTTTTTCACATTATCGGACAATAATTTCTCGGTTACCAATTTGCCTACCTCACGAGCAGCATCTGTCTTCTTCAGTCCTTCAAGCTTTCCCTTCAATTCCTTGCTAAGGGTTGAGGCTTCAGCTATGGTCTTCCCCAAATCATCAGCAATTGCCTGTACGTATATATGCTTCGAACTCCGAAATACAGAAAGACGTGGTTTCTCCTGAGTGCCAAAAATCTTTCCCCTTACTCTCTTCTTACGTTTAATTCTATTTCCTATTATTTTTTTAGATACCAACGTTCTACCTCTATATCGAGTTTCAAGTCCTCATAAGAACAACCTAAAACTTTGGACTTTTGCGCTATACGCCTGCGGACTTTCCAACCTTCCTTCTTAGGCGTTCACCGGAATACTTTATCCCTTTTCCCTTATAGGGTTCCGGTTTCCTAAAACTCCTGATCTCGGCTGCTACTCTCCCGACAAGCTCCTTATCTATCCCGGAAATTACTATTGTCACTTGTTTATCAACCTTAGCAGAAATCCCTTCAGGTATTCTATATTCTACAGGATGAGAATAACCAAGCAACAACCTTAGAATATCGCTATTCACTTCAGCGCGATAACCGACACCTGATATCTCTAACGTTTTTTCAAAACCGACAGTGACTCCTATTACCATATTTGCAACCAACGTCCTTGTCAGCCCATGAGCAGATCTTCCTTTTTTATCATCGGAAAGCCTCTCCACCACTATGGTCCCATTATCAAAAACAATTTCAACACCCTCGGGAACTTTCATCGTCAATGTCCCCTTTGAACCCTTGACCTCAATTATAGAATTGTCCTGCCTAACCTCCACTCCTTCAGGAACTTCTATTGGTCTCTTGCCAATTCTCGACATTTATAAATCTCCAGATTTCAGGATAGCTAACAACTATCGCACTTCCCGGTCCGGGCAAGCCGGAACCAAAACAGATTAAGAATGAAAATTTGAGGTACTACCATACATTGCATATAATCTCGCCACCAACTTTTAACGTTCTTGCCTCTTTATCAGTCATAATACCTTTTGACGTTGACAGTATAGCTATACCATAACCATTTAAAATTTTCGGTATCTTATCACTTTTAACATAAACCCTCTTCCCCGGTTTACTCACCCGCTTTATCCCCGTAATAACTCTTTCCTTCGAATCCGAGTACTTCAAATATACCTTCAAGATCTCTCGCCCGTCATTATCCTTTTCAACAGCAAATCTACTGATATACCCCGCCTTATTCAAGACCTCGGCAATATTCAGGTTCATTTTCGATAATGACACATCGACCTTATCAAATCTTACCATGTTAGCATTTCTGATTCTCGTCAGCATATCTGCTATAGGATCAGTCATCCCCATACTGCATCTCCTTAATGTTTATAAGCATTCAGTTTCTCGACTAAAAATGTGATAAAGGCTAAGTGCTGACTGTTGGAAGCTTATCCATTTTTACCCTCGTTTCGTTGCTACCAGCTTGATTTTATCATCCCGGGAATTTCCCCTGCTAGGGAAAGTTTTCTCAAACATAACCTACACATATCGAATTTCCTGTAATATGCTCTCGCCCGCCCACAAAGAGGACACCGAGTGTATTTTCTGACAGCAAATTTCCCTTGTCTTTTCGCCTTTGCAATTAAGGACTTTCTTGCCACATGCAACTCCTATCTGAGTTTCGATCAGAACAACCTGTAACTCTAAACTTTGAACTATAATTTTTTCTTACCGGTAATGGCCTCTGCAAAACCTCCGGCAAATTCTACCGTACTTCTTAAAACCTTACATGTAATCTACAATCTCAATTTTTATAAGGTATCCCCATAAGTTTCAACAGTCGTCTTCCCTCTTCATCTGTTTTCGCCGAGGTGACAATCACGACATTCATTCCCCTGACCTTATCAATCTTGTCATATTCCACCTCGGGGAAGATGAACGGTTCCTTAATTCCCATGGCGAAATTTCCCCTTCCATCAAAAGATTTAGGCGAAATGCCCCTGAAATCTCTAACTCTTGGAAGGGCAACATTAACAAGCCTGTCAAAAAACTGATACATCATGTCCTTCCTTAAAGTAACCATACACCCTATCGACATACCTTTACGCAGTTTAAATGTAGCAATCGATTTCCTCGCCTTTGTAACAACCGGTCTCTGCCCCACAATCACTGAGAGTTCCTGAACAGCATTATCAATTATTTTAATGTTTTGAATCGCCTCACCCAAACCCATATTTACAATAATTTTCTCGAGCTTAGGAACCTCCATCCTGTTTTTATATTTAAATTCCTTCATCAAAGCAGAGATTACTTCTTTCTTGTAGTACTCTTTTAATCGTGCCATTCATTCTTCCTCAGTTTAATCATCCAATATCTCATTACATCTTTTACAAACACGCACATTTTTTCCATCTTCCAATAATTGGTATCCAACCCTGATACCAGTGTTACATTTATTACACATCAGCATAACATTGGATATATGTATCGACCCTTCCTTCTCAACGATGCCACCTTTCCCCTGTGCATCCGGTCTCTGATGTTTTTTCATGAAATTTAATTTTTCCACAACTACACGGTTTTTCTTTTTGACAACATTAAGTATTTTGCCGGTTTTCCCCTTTTCCTTACCGACAATAACCATAACCATATCGCCCTTTTTCAGACGTTTTCCATGCATATTCAATTCCTCAACATTTATGCTTTCATTTGCATTCGACGATTTCGTAACAGCATTACAATACTTCAGGCGCCAGAGACACAATCTTCATAAATTGTTTCGCTCTCAATTCACGAGCTACTGGTCCAAATATCCTTGTCCCTATAGGCTCCATTTGATTATTTATAAGTACAGCAGAATTATCACTAAATTTAAGGTATGTACCGTCCGGCCTTCCGACCTCTTTTGCTGTTCTTACCACGACAGCCCTCATCACATCCCCTTTTTTAACCTTCGAATTGGGAATTGCTTCTTTTACTGATACTACTATTATATCCCCAATACTGGCATACTTTCTCTTAGACCCTCCAAGTACTTTAATACAACCGACCTTCTTTGCACCCGAATTATCTGCCACATTTAAAATGGTCTGCATCTGAATCATGAAAAAATACCTCACTGTTTATCGAGCATTTAATTAGACGGTTGTAAAACCTACAAATATCTAAAAATTCATCGGAGATGAATTTCATATTACACTAATCTAAGAATAAAATTGCGGCTCGGTATAGCAATCTACCGGGAATCTTACAAACGTTCAACACTAACCCAACAGTAAAACAAAAAAGCGGTCTTTTAAATAATATCCACTTGAGCCGGAGGCTGGAAGCTCATGGTTAATTTACCTTCTTCAGTATTTCACGCATTCTCCATCTTACGTCTTTACTCAGAGGACGTGATTCAACAATTAATACCATGTCACCAATATTACATCTGTTTTCCTCATCACGAACTTTATGTTTAGTTCGTCTTCTTACATACTTCTGGAACCTGGGATGTTTTACTAACCTCTCCACCAAAACGACGATCGTTTTGTCCATTTTATCACTAACTACAACACCCTGTACGGTTCTTCTATTGCCCCGATCACCCATGCTTATATTTGAGCCTCTCTTTCCCTTAAAACAGTCTTTATTCGAGCTATATTTTTTCTGACCTTCTTCATCATGAGAGGGGAGTCCAATTGCCCAGTAGTGTGCTGCATGCGGAGTTTGAAAAGCTCTTCAACAAACTCTCTCTCTTTCTGTTTCAGTTCATCAATATCGATTTCTCTGATTTCCTTAATTTTCATCAAATATCTCCCTGGAAAGAAATTTTGTCGATATTGGAAGTTTATGTGACGCCAGCCTAAAAGCCTCGCGAGCCGTATCTTTTTCGACCCCTTCTATCTCATACAGAATAATACCAGGCTTCACAACAGCAACCCATTCTTCAGGAGATCCCTTCCCTTTCCCCATACGGGTTTCTGCCGGCTTTTTAGTAATCGATTTGTGCGGAAACACCCTTATCCAGATTTTACCTCCGCGCCTGACATGACGAGTTATAGCTATTCGTGCGGACTCAATCTGTCTCGCAGTTAATCTTCCACATTCAGTTGCTTGCAGGCCATATTCCCCAAAAGACACGTTACAACCCCTTACAGGTTTTCCTTTCATTCGACCTTTTTGCAGCTTTCTATATTTCACTCTCTTCGGCATTAACATGTCTTTAAAACCCCCAATTCAGCTCTCAACTGTCAGCCTTCTTATCCGGAAGTACCTCACCATGAAATATCAGAACTTTTACACCAATAAGCCCGTAAGTTGTATGCGCCTCAGCAAAACCATAATCAATATTCGCTCTCAATGTATGAAGTGGAACTTTTCCTTCTCTATACCATTCCCTTCTCGCCATCTCGGCTCCACCAAGTCTCCCAGAACAGGTTATCCTTATTCCTTTGGCACCAAATTTCATGGCAGATGTAACACTTCTTCTCATAGCCCTTCTGAAGGCAACCCTTCTCTCAAGCTGGAGGGAAATATTTTCAGCAACAAGTTGCGCATCTATTTCAGGCTTGCGTACCTCAAGGATATTTATGATCGGATCGCTTTTGGAAATCTTTTCAAGATCTTTCTTAAGTTTTTCGATCTCTGATCCCTTTCTGCCTATGAGAATCCCCGGCCTGGCAGCATGAATATTTACTTTAGCCTTGTCAGCAGCTCTTTCAATCTCAATCCTTGATATACCTGCATGGTAAAATTTGCCTTTAAGGTACTTTTTGATCTGAATATCTTCATGCAGTAATTCACTATAGTTTTTTTCTGCAAACCACTGAGAACTCCATGTCTTGTTAATACCCAGTCTAAAACCGATCGGATTAACTTTTTGCCCCAAGCCTTTACCTCCTTATTCGCTACTCCTCATCCAGTATGACGGTTATATGACTCATTCTCTTTTTTATCATAGCCGCCCTTCCCTGTGCTCTTGCCCTCCATCTTTTCAATGAGGGCCCTTGACCTACAAACATCTCTTTTACATAAAGTATTTTTTCATCGATATTAGGATTCTGTGTTGCATTCGCAATTGCCGACTTTAATACTTTCTCTACAACACCAGCAGCCTTTTTTCTTGTAAAGGCTAATATCCTTTGTGCTTCTTCGACCTTTTTCCCCCTGACAAGATCCACTACCAATCTTGCCTTTTGTGGCGAAATCCGAATATATTTGGCAACGGCCTTCACTTCCATATCTATTTAAACTCCATTACCTGTCTTAATCATAACAACCTATAGTAGTCAGAAATCGTATAAAAGGCTAACAAAATGCCAGCCATATAAACACTGACCCCATTATCTGCGTAATCTTGTTTTTCTATCACCTGCATGACTATAAAATGTTCTTGTTGGGGCAAATTCACCAAGCTTATGCCCAACCATGTTTTCGGTGATGAATACAGGGATAAATCTTCTTCCGTTATGAACAGCAAAGGTATGGCCTACTAATTCAGGGGTAATTGTAGAACGACGTGACCAGGTCTTGATCACGCCCCTGTCTCCCGAAGCATCGGCTTTTCTTGCTTTTTCTAGAAGTTTTTCCTCAATATATGGTCCCTTCTTAACTGAACGAGCCATGCCTTAACCCCTTTTCCTGATAATATACTTGTCTGAATCCCGGTTTCTCCTCGTTTTATACCCTTTAGTAGGAACTCCCCATGGTGTTACAGGATGTCTTCCTCCGGAGGACTTGCCCTCTCCTCCACCATGTGGATGATCAACAGGATTCATTGCAACGCCTCGTACTTTGGGGCGTCTTCCCAGCCATCTCTTCCTGCCTGCCTTACCCAAACTTATATTCTCATGATCAATGTTCCCAACCTGTCCGATTGTGGCCTTACACTCTAATAAAACCTTCCTTACTTCCCCTGAGGGGAGTCGAACCTGCGCATATTTTCCTTCCTTCGCCATAATCTGACCATAGGCGCCTGCGCTTCTAATCATCTGCCCCCCTTTACCAATTTTTAACTCCAAATTATGGAGATGAGAACCGGGGGGTATGTTTTTAAGGGTGGTCACGTTACCCGGTTTTATTTCCACATTTTCACTGCTTACAATAACATCGCCCACTTTAAGATCCACTGGAGCAAGGATATATCTTTTTTCCCCATCAAAATAATTAAGAAGGGCTATTCTTGAAGACCGATTGGGGTCATATTCAATAGAAGCCACCCTGGCCGGCACATCAATTTTATCCCGCTTAAAATCTATTATCCTGTATTTTCTCTTATGTCTTCCACCAATATGCCAGCTGGTTATTCTTCCATTGTTGTTTCTTCCCCCGGTTCGACTCAGGGGTTGTAAAAGTCCCTTTTCCGGTTGAGTCTTTGTAATCTCCTCAAACGATGAACAGGTCTGAAACCTTCTGCCTGGCGACGTTGGTTTATACTTTTTAATTGCCATCTATCTAAATCCTTTATTCCTTAACTTTAAACCTCAAACTCGAAACCCTAAACCTTAACTAAACCCCTTCATAGATTGCTATTCTATCACCGGAAGCAAGAGTAACTATAGCCTTCTTCCAATCGCTCCTCTTACCGACAGTTTTCCCCATCCTTTTCTTCTTGCCAAGCATATTTATCGTAGAAACATTTAAAACTTTTACTTTAAAAAGCTTTTCAACTGCTTTGGTGATCTCAATTTTATTTGCTCTACGGTCCACCTCAAAGAAATATTTATTTTCTTCATCTCTTGCAATGGTGCTTTTTTCTGTAATAATCGGTTTTTTTATAATAAAATATATATCCATTATGAAAGCATTGCTCCTTCAATCATCTTGACAGCCGGTTCTAACAAAACGAGGCTATCATACTTTAGAAGGTCATATACATTAACTCCTTCTGTTCTCATCATCTTTATTTCTTTGAGGTTTCTTGAAGATTTCTCCAAGACAGGATTTGATTTATCCAGAACAAAGAGAGCACTTTTTAATCCGAATCTATCTATTACTTCTTTGAACTTCTTTGTCTTTATCTCATCCATGGGAAAATCTCTAAGAATCAATATTCTCTCTTCTTTAGCTTTCATGCTCAGGGCAGACATAAGAGCGGCTCTTCTCATCTTCTTTGGTACCCTAAAAGAATAATCCCTCGGTTTGGGGCCAAACGTGACCCCACCACCCCTCCAGATAGGGGATCTTATAGTTCCTGCTCTCGCTCTTCCTGTCCCTTTCTGCCGCCAAGGTTTTCTACCGCCTCCCCTGACATCGCTCCTACCCTTTGTCGAGGATGTACCTAGCCGCCTCGCAGCCATCTGCATTTTCACAACCTCGTAGATAAGGGCATCCTGTATTTCTACACCAAAGATAGAATCACTGAGTTCTATTTCAGAAACCTTGTTCTTCTCAATATCATAAACATTAAAACCCGGCATTTTGCCACTCCAGATCCTGCTTAACCATGCTTTTTAATCGAATTCTTAACCAAAACAATACCGTTCCTGCTTCCTGGAACCGAACCTTTAATCAGTATCAAATTTTCATTCGGTCTAATCCCTACTACCACAAGATTTTGTATCGTTTTTCTCTTATCACCCATATGTCCTGGAAGCTTTTTCCCCTTAAAAACCCTTGAAGGATATGCACTGGCTCCTATAGATCCCGGTGCCCTGTGAAACATAGAACCATGGGTAGCTCTACCCCCTTTAAAACCATATCTCTTTACAACACCCGCAAACCCTCTCCCTTTGCTCACTCCAACTACATCAACATAGTCGCCTACTTCAAAAATATCAACTTTCAGCTCTTGACCTTCTTCATAACCTTCAGGGGACATTATCCTGAACTCCCTCAAAATCCGGGGAAAACCACTGCCTGTTTTTTTTAAGTGTCCTTGTATCGGCTTGGTAACGTTTTTTTGTTTCTTCTGCCCAAAACCCAACTGCAGGGCATCGTATCCATCAATTTCTTTGGTTTTTTTCTGTGTAATTACGCAGGGACCCATTTCGATAACTGTAA
The DNA here is from genome assembly GCA_030655775.1 of Syntrophales bacterium. Taxonomy (NCBI): domain Bacteria; kingdom Pseudomonadati; phylum Thermodesulfobacteriota; class Syntrophia; order Syntrophales; species Syntrophales bacterium. The sequence continues at coordinate 39,272 of JAUSPI010000213.1, read as the reverse complement.
CCGGAATAACCATTCCATCTCCTGAAAATACCTGCGTCATGCCTAATTTTCTGCCTATAAGTCCCTTTTCCATAACCACTCTTCTTTAACCTAACCTTTGTAACACGAGCATTGTATTGACCGAAAGCTCTGCACAACTATGCAAAAACTCTAAGCTCTTAACACTTTCCGCCGTATTATTATACAAAAAACAGGAGACGAATTTTCAGAAGAATCCATCTCCTTATGCGTTTTCATGCTCCTATAATTTTATTTCAACATCAACACCCGCCGAGAGATCCAGCTTCATAAGAGCATCTACAGTCGCCTGCGTAGGTTCAATAATATCAATCAGCCTTTTATGCGTTCTGATCTCAAATTGTTCCCTTGATTTCTTGTCAACGTGAGGTGATCTGTTGACACAGTACTTATTTATCACTGTAGGCAAAGGTATGGGGCCGGCTACGCGAGCACCTGTTCTTTTTGCCGTACCAACAATATCTTCAACAGATCGATCCAGCAACTTATAATCATAAGCTTTTAGTCGAATTCTTATTTTTTGATTTTCCATTTATACCTCTACCAGCAACCAGCGTTCAACAAAAAGTAACGAACCCCTGTCTTTCTTAATCTTATTTACATCTGATAACTGTTTGCCGAGCTTTTCCTCTATTCTATAATCTCGCTTACAACACCAGCGCCAACAGTTCTCCCACCTTCACGAATAGCAAATCTGAGTTGTTCCTCCATAGCTATAGGAGTAATAAGTTCAATTTCCATGTTTACATTATCACCGGGCATGACCATCTCTACTCCCTCGGGCAGTGTAGCAATGCCCGTCACGTCCGTTGTCCTGAAATAAAACTGAGGTCTATAACCGGAAAAGAAAGGAGTATGTCTCCCTCCCTCTTCCTTGGCAAGAATATAAACCGCTGCTTTAAATTTTGTGTGAGGGGTAATGGAACCAGGCTTTGCTACAACCTGCCCTCTTTCTACCTCATCCCGCTTAGTACCCCTAAGGAGTACACCCACATCATCGCCAGCTCTTCCCTCATCTAATGTCTTACGGAACATCTCGACACCGGTACACACAGTCTTAAAAGTAGGCCTGATACCAACTATTTCCACATCATCTCCAGTCCTGACAATACCCCGGTCAGCTCTTCCGGTAACTACGGTACCTCGACCGGATATACTGAAAACATCCCCAATCGGCATTAGAAACGGTTTGTCCAGATCACGAACAGGTTCTGGAATGTAGGAGTCAACAGCATCCAACAATTCCCAGATAGACTTAGCATCTTCAGAGTCCGGATCCTCACTCTCGAGAGCCTTCAGAGCCGATCCTCTGATAATCGGAATATCATCTCCCGGAAAATCATATTCAGTGAGGAGTTCCCTCAGTTCAAGTTCTACCAGATCAAGCAGTTCCGGATCATCAACCAGATCAACCTTGTTCATATAAATCACGACATATGGAACCTGAACCTGCCTTGCAAGGAGGATATGTTCTCTCGTTTGAGGCATAGGCCCATCCGACGCAGCCACTACCAGAATGGTACCATCCATGTGGGCCGCCCCCGAAATCATATTTTTTATATAGTCGGCATGGCCCGGACAGTCAATGTGGGCATAATGTCTTTTGGCCGTTTCATACTCCACATGGGCAATATTAATTGTAACACCTCTTTCCTTTTCTTCAGGAGCATTATCGATCGCATCGAAAGACATATATTCTGCAAGCCCTTTTTTGGCCAGATGCTTTGTAATTGCAGAGGTAAGTGTTGTCTTCCCATGATCCACATGACCTATTGTTCCTATATTTACATGCGGTTTCGTCCTTGCAAATTTTTTCTTGGCCATCTCCATTACCCCCTTTTAAAGATAAATATTGTTAATTTGATTATCCTACTTTTTAAAAGTTCTGTCAATTTAACTTTTCCTCAATTATATCTTTCGCTAACCCCTCAGACACCGTGTTATAATTAAGTAATTGCATCGTATAGGTAGCCCTTCCCTGAGTTTTAGATCGCAGATCAGTTGCATAGCCAAACATCTCAGCCAGAGGAACCTCTGCATGTATCGCTTCTGAATCCGGTCTCGATTCAATACTGACAATCTTTCCTCTCCTGGAACCAAGATTGCCGATCACATCTCCCATATATTCCTTAGGAACTATTATTTCAACAGACATAATCGGTTCCAGAAGCACCGGATGAGCCCTTTTCACGCCATTTTTAAATCCTATTGAACCGGCCATCTTAAATGCCACTTCCGATGAATCAACTTCATGAAAAGATCCGTCAACCAGGCTTACTACCACATCAACAACGGGAAAACCAGCGAGTATTCCATTTTCCATTGCCTCAACAATTCCTTTTTCTACTGCCGGTATATATTCTCGCGGAATAACACCCCCAACAATTTTATTCCGGAATTCAAAACCCTGCCCAATTTCACCAGGTTCAATCTCCAGCCACACATGACCATATTGCCCTCTGCCTCCGGACTGTTTCACAAACTTCCCTTCAGATCTGACATTTTTTCGGATCGTTTCTTTGTAAGCTACCTGTGGACTGCCGATATTTGCCCCGAGACCAAACTCCCTGGAAAGCCTGTCAACAATAATTTCGAGATGTAATTCCCCCATCCCGGAAATCAGCGTCTGCCCGGTCTCTCTATCCAGTTTCACCTTAAAGGAAGGATCCTCCCGAGTAATCTTCCGCAGAGCATCACCCAGCTTCTCTTCATCTGCCTTCGTTTTAGGCTCTATTGCTATAGCGATAACCGGCTCCGGAAATTCAAGCGTTTCAAGTCTCAACGGATGACCAGTATCGGTTATCGTATCACCCGTAGTGGATGAATCCAACCCAACTGCTGCAGCAATATCACCGGTGCGAACTTCCTTGATCTCTTCTCTTTTATCGGCATGCATTTTGAGCAGTCGTCCAATTCTCTCTTTCCTCATTGTCGAGGCATTATACACATTAGAGCCCGCTCTCAAAACGCCGGAATAAACTCTGAAGTATGTCAATTGACCAACAAATGGATCGGTTACAATCTTGAAGACAAGAGCCGAAAATGGCGAATCATCACTGGCGGTCCTTTCTACATCCCTTCCATCCACATCCTTTCCCACCACCGTAGGTCTGTCCAAGGGGGATGGAAGAAAATCTACCACCGCATCCAGAAGAGGCTGAACACCCTTGTTCTTAAACGCAGAGCCACATAAAACCGGTATTACTTTTAAAGACAGGGTTGCTTCTCTAATAACTTTTGCTATTTCTTCATGTGAAAGAGCTTCTTCATCCAAATATTTCTTCATCAAGCCCTCGTCATAATCGGCAAGGCACTCAATGAGTTTTTCTCTATACTCACCGGCGGTATCTACCATCTCAGGTGGAATTTCTTCCACGCTAAAATTACTTCCCAGTGAATCTTCGTCATAGATAACAGCCCGCATGCGGACAAGGTCAACAATCCCCCTGAATTTACTTTCTCCTCCTATCGGAAGCTGTATCGGAAGTGGATTCGTACCGAGCCTCTCTCTGATGGCTGAAACAACCTTAATAAAATCCGCGCCGACTCTGTCCATCTTATTGACAAATGCGATACGTGGAACACGGTATCTATCGGCTTGCCTCCAGACAGCCTCTGACTGAGGTTCTACACCACCCACAGCACAGAAAAGCGTAACAGCACCATCTAAAATTCTCAAAGATCTTTCAACTTCTGCCGTAAAATCAACATGACCCGGCGTATCTATTATATTTATTTGACTATTTGCCCAGGTACATGTAGTTGCCGCAGAGGTTATCGTAATACCTCTTTCCTGTTCCTGCTCCATCCAGTCCATGACGGCCGTACCATCATGAACTTCTCCCATTTTATAGGATTCCTGGGTATAATATAATATCCGCTCTGTCGTAGTGGTTTTCCCGGCATCTATATGAGCCATAATGCCGATATTACGAATATGATTTAAGGGAACTACACGTGCCAATTCAATTCACCGCCACTTAAAACCTGTAATGAGCAAAGGCTTTATTTGCCTCAGCCATTTTGTGGACATCCTCTTTCTTTTTGACAGTGGCTCCTCTGCCATTGGCGGCATCTATCAGTTCGGCAGCTAACTTCTCTTTCATGCTTTTACCGGCACGTTTTCTTGCATTATCTATCAACCACTTAATCCCCAGAGAAACTCTTCTGACCTGTCGTACTTCCGTCGGCACCTGATAAGTGGATCCTCCTACCCGCCTCGATTTTACTTCTATAACAGGTTTTACATTATTTACAGCCTTCTCAAAAACTTCGATAGGCAAGTCTTTTGTCTTCTCTTCAATAATATCAAAAGCTCCATAGAGGATAGATTCGGCAATACTCTTTTTCCCTTTCGATAACAGATTGTTAACGAATTTTGCCACGAGTTCACTATTATACTTGGAATCCGGCAGAATTTCTCTCTTTGCTATCTCTCTTCTTCTCGGCATTTATTACTACTCCCAAAGATTAACCTGGTTTTTTGACTCCGTATTTCGATCTACTTGTTTTCCTGTCCTGGACACCCATGGTATCGAGTGTGCCCCTTATTACCTGATACCTAACCCCGGGAAGATCCTTGACCCTGCCTCCCCTTACAAGGACAACAGAGTGCTCCTGGAGATTATGTCCCATTCCCGGTATATATGAGGTCACCTCGTAGCCACTGGTAAGACGCACCCTTGCCACTTTTCTCAATGCAGAATTAGGTTTCTTAGGTGTTGAAGTATAAACCCTGATGCAGACTCCTCTTCTCTGTGGACAACCGGCAAGCGCAGGTGTTGTGACTTTCTTTTTTATCTTCGTCCGACCTTTACGAACCAGCTGATTTATTGTAGGCATCATCCCCCCATCGGTTAACAACTTATATAAAGGTAAAGCTTGGTTTTCTATCAATTAGCAACTTGCATGTCAAGTGTTTTCTTATCTACTTTTTCGGTTATTTGTTCTAACTCATCCTCAACTTCAGTTGCGATCCCTAATTTCCTATACACGCCAACACCTGTTCCCGCCGGGATTAACCTCCCCATTATAACATTTTCCTTGAGCCCCCTGAGATAATCCACTCTCCCGGACAGGCTGGCCTCTGTAAGAACGCGTGTCGTCTCCTGAAAAGACGCTGCCGAAATAAAGCTCCCTGTACTCAGAGATGCCTTGGTAATCCCCAAAAGAACCGGCTCACCTATAGCCGGGTTACCTTCCTGGGCTATAACTTTTTCATTTTCTTCCTCGAATAGATGTTTTTCCACCTGCTCATCCGTAAGGAAAGATGTATCGCCCGGTTTTGTTACTTTAATTCTGCGAAGCATCTGGCGCACAATAATTTCTATGTGTTTGTCATTAATTTTGACGCCCTGTAGCCTATAAACTTCTTGCACTTCATCAACTAAGTACCTGGCTAATTCTTTTTCTCCTTTAATAGCAAGAAGATCATGGGGGTTTTGCGCACCACCCATCAGAGGTTCACCGGCCACAACCCTGTCACCTTCCTGTACACTTATATGTTTTCCCTTGGAAATCAGGTATTCTCTTTTATCACCAACATCAGGGGCTATAACAACCTTTCTTTTTCCCTTTACATCTTTACCGAACGAAACCACCCCGTCAATTTCCGTTATTACAGCATATTCCTTCGGTTTTCTCGCTTCAAAAAGCTCCGCCACCCTGGGAAGACCACCGGTAATATCCTTTGTCTTTGTGGTCTCTCTGGGAACCTTTGTAATAATGTCACCTGCCTTTACCTGCTGACCTTCCGACACAACAATGTTTACGCCAACCGAAAGTTGGTACCTTGCAATTGCATTCGTTCCCGGCAGCTTAACCGTTTTTCCGTCTTTATCTTTTAACGAAATCCTCGGACGTAAATTTGAATCCTTAGATTCAACAACAACTTTTCTGGAAAGACCGGTCACCGTATCAACCTGTTCCTTCATGGTCACCCCTTCAACAATATCTCCGAACTTAATTGTTCCATCAACCTCTGAAAGAATTGGTATTGAAAAGGGATCCCATTGTGCAATCAGTTCTCCTTCTTTTATCTCATAACCATCATCCACCTTTACGTGTGCCCCATATGGAACAGGATATCTACCACGGCTTCTCTGTTTCTCATCCAGGACATGGATTTCTCCGCTTCTGTTCATCACCACAAGCTGTTTTTCTTTGCCCTTAACCGTATTGAGATCGACGAATTTTATGGTACCCGAATGCCTCGCCTCCAGGGTAGAGTGTTCCTCAAACTTTGCGGTACCGCCAATATGAAAAGTTCGCATAGTCAGCTGGGTTCCAGGTTCACCAATAGATTGGGCTGCAATAATACCGACCGTTTCACCAATATTCACCAAGTGTCCATGGGAAAGATCCCGACCGTAACACCGGGCACATACTCCCTGTTTTGACTTGCACGTCAGAACGGATCGTATTTTGATCCTCTCTATACCTGCCCGGTCAATTTTATCGACGAGCGCTTCTTCAATTTCCTGATTCGCCTTCACTATGATTTCTGCTGTAAAAGGATCCTTGATATCATCCAAGGCAACCCTCCCCAGAACACGCTCACCGGCAGCTTCTATTATCTCCCCGCCTTCCGATAGAGCAGAAACATAGATGCCATCGATCGTTCCACAATCTTCTTCAGTAATAATACAGTCCTGAGCCACATCGACAAGTCTCCTGGTAAGATACCCGGAATTTGCCGTCTTAAGTGCAGTATCAGCAAGACCTTTCCTGGCACCGTGTGTAGAAATAAAATATTGGAGAACAGATAGACCTTCCCTGAAATTTGCAGTAATCGGCGTCTCAATAATCTCACCGGATGGTTTCGCCATTAACCCTCTCATACCTGCAAGCTGTCTTATCTGCGCAGCACTTCCCCTCGCACCCGAATCAGCCATCATATAAATAGGATTAAAGCTTTTTATTTTTATCTTTTCATTATCCGGCCCTATCACCTCTTTCGTTCCGATACATCCGAGCATCTCAGCAGCAACCTTCTCAGTAGCCTGAGCCCAGATGTCTATGACTTTGTTATAACGTTCTCCATCTGTAATAAGACCGTCCATGTACTGTTTCTGAATTTCCAAAACATCATGGTCAGCTTTTGCAACAATCTCCTTTTTACTGGAAGGTATCATCATATTATCAACCGCAAAAGACGCACCAGACATCGTAGCGACCTTGAACCCAAGATCCTTCAATCTATCCGCCAGCAAAACCGTTACCTTATCCCCACAAGACCTGTAACAATAATCAATAAGGTCTGCCAACATTCTCTTGCTCATAACTTTATTAATGATATCAAAGGGAATTTCTTCAGGAACAATTTCATAAAGTAAAACTCTACCTGTCGTTGTATCCGTTAGCGTTCCCCCAATTCTAACTTTAATCTTCGCATGAAGATCAATCACACCGGAATCAAAGGCATTTCTCACCTCGTCGGTACCTGAAAAGATCATTCCCTCTCCCATAACACGGTCTTGGGACCTGGTCAGATAATAAATCCCGAGGACAATATCCTGACCGGGAACAATAATCGGTTTACCATTAGCCGGTGAGAGAATGTTATTTGTCGACATCATAAGAACCCTGGCTTCTGTTTGTGCTTCGATAGATAAAGGTACATGCACTGCCATCTGGTCACCATCGAAATCAGCATTGAATGCGGGGCAGACCAGAGGATGAAGCTGTATCGCCTTTCCTTCTATAAGCACAGGTTCAAAAGCCTGCATGCCAAGCCTGTGTAAAGTCGGGGCTCTATTAAGTATAACGGGATATTCACGGACAACTTCATCTAATGCATCCCATACCTCCGGGGTCTCCCTTTCAACCATCCTTTTAGCGCTCTTCACGGTGGTAACATAACCCCTCTCCTGGAGCCTGTTGTAAATGAATGGCTTGAAGAGCTCCAACGCCATCTTTTTAGGAAGTCCACATTGATGCAATCTAAGGTCGGGTCCTACAGTAATAACGGATCTTCCTGAGTAATCAACCCTCTTGCCGAGGAGATTCTGTCTAAACCTTCCCTGCTTCCCCTTCAGCATATCCGACAGTGATCTAAGAGGTCTCTTGTTGGAACCGGTAATGGCCCTTCCTCTCCTGCCATTGTCAAAGAGGACGTCTACAGATTCCTGAAGCATCCTTTTCTCGTTTCTTATGATAATTTCCGGTGCAGAGAGTTCCTGCAAACGTTTCAGGCGGTTGTTCCTGTTAATAACCCTTCTGTAAAGATCGTTGAGATCAGACGTGGCAAAACGGCCGCCATCCAGGGGAACCAGAGGCCGGAGCTCTGGAGGAATTACCGGTAAAGCTGTCAGAATCATCCATTCTGGTTTATTTCCCGATTTCCTAAGTGCTTCAACAACTTTTAGCCTCTTTAATAACTTCTTCTTTTTGGTTTCAGATGTTGCTGCTTTTAATTCTAATCTGAGTTCTTCATCCAATCCATCTATGTCAACTTCTTCCAGAAGTTTTCTAACAGCTTCAGCGCCTATCCCTGCCTCAAAGGCGTCCGGGCCATACTCCTCCTTCAATTCCGCATAACTCTCCTCAGAAAGTATTTCCTTCTTTTTCAAAGGCGTGTCTTTAGGATCCAACACGATCCAGCATTCAAAATAGAGCACTCTCTCCAGTTCCTTAAGCGTCAAATCGAGTACATTACCTATTCGGCTGGGAAGACTCTTCAGAAACCAGATATGGGCTACAGGTGCTGATAAGGTTATATGTCCCATTCTTTCTCTGCGAACCTTTGATTGGATAACCTCAACACCGCACTTTTCACAGACAACCCCTCTGTGTTTCATCCTTTTATATCTGCCACAGAGGCATTCGTAATCCTTAACCGGACCGAATATCTTCGCGCAAAAAAGTCCATCCTTTTCCGGCTTGAATGTCCTGTAGTTTATTGTCTCAGGTTTCTTGACTTCACCCTGAGACCACGAAAGAATCCTCTCCGGCGAGGCAATGGACATTTTTATTGCATTAAACCTCACAGGATCCTTCGGCTTTTCAAAAAAACTGAATATATCTTCCACTGAACATGTCTCCTAATTAGATTCAATCCTGAATCTGTTCATTTTACTTTTTAACTATGACCGGCAGGCCACATTTAATGGTCTTAATGGAATCTAATTCTTCTCTTCCTCAATTAACTCCACATCGAGACAAAGACCCTGCAATTCCTTGACGAGAACATTAAAGGATTCAGGAATCCCCGCTTCAAATTTATGTTCCCCTTTAACAATGGATTCATATACTCTTGTTCTGCCAGCTACATCATCCGATTTAACGGTAAGAAACTCCTGCAACGCATACGCAGCACCATAGGCCTCCATCGCCCAGACCTCCATCTCACCCAACCTCTGGCCGCCAAACTGCGCTTTACCCCCGAGAGGCTGCTGAGTAACAAGAGAATAAGGCCCAATTGACCTGGCATGAATCTTACTGTCAACGAGATGGTGAAGCTTCAGCATATAAATCATTCCTACTGTAACCTCCTGGTCAAAAGGCTCTCCAGTCCTGCCATCAAAGAGCATCGTCTGGCCACTTTCCGGAAGATCAGCCAATTTAAGCATATTCTTTATATCATCCTCACAGGCACCATCAAAAACAGGTGTCGCCATAGGAATGCCATTCTTAAGTCTGTCGACAAATCTCTTGATTTCCTCATCAGTCGCCCCATCTATAAAAGCGTCAAATTGAGGAGAGGCGTATATCTCTTTAACTTCTTTCTTCAGGTTATCCATGCTGTATTTTATATTTAGCAAAGAATTTATCTTGTCTCCCAATTCTTTTGCAGCCCATCCGAGATGAGTCTCGAGGATCTGCCCCACATTCATACGTGAGGGCACTCCCAAGGGATTCAAGACTATATCAACAGGAGTACCGTCCTCAAAAAAAGGCATGTCTTCCTCTGGAAGTATCCTGGATAGCACTCCCTTATTACCATGTCTTCCCGCCATCTTATCACCAACAGAAAGCTTCCTTTTTATGGCCACATAAACCTTAACCATCTTGATTACTCCCGGGGAAAGTTCATCTCCAGTTTTGAATTTATCTATCTTTCCCTCAAAAAAAGCCTCCACCAACTCTATTTTTTTAGAAAAATTCACAAAGATACTTTCTATCTTCTCATTCAACACATCTTCTTCTAACAGCGATATTTCCTTCCAGAGACTAAATGGTATAATCTCCAGGACTTCTCCGGTAATCTCTTCTCCCTTTTTTAAAAATCTCTTTTTCTTTTTAGGATCAACCAGCTTCGTTGCAGAAGTCTTTCCGATGAGTAAGCTTGAAATCTCCCGCTTAACATTATCGGCAATAATCCTGATTTCATCATCTCTGTCCTTGAGTAAACGTCCTATCTCTTCGTCTTCTATAATTTGCGATCTGCGATCTTTCTCCGTCCCCTTACGGGTAAATGTCTTTGCATCTATAACTATACCCTCAACTCCAGGGGGAACACGCAGAGATGTGTCCCTGACATCGCCGGCCTTCTCGCCGAATATGGCCCGAAGCAGTTTTTCCTCCGGAGACAGTTGTGTTTCCCCTTTTGGGGTAATCTTACCGACCAGAACATCTCCTGGTTTCACCGATACTCCTATACGAACCATCCCGCTTTCATCCAGATTCCGCAGGGTTTCCTCCCCTACATTGGGAATATCTCTGGTGATTTCCTCCTTGCCCAATTTAGTGTCCCTGGCGACCGTGTCAAATTCTTCAATATGTATAGACGTATAAATGTCCTCTTTCACCACTCTTTCACTGATCAAGATAGAGTCTTCATAATTATATCCTCCCCAGGACATAAAGGCGACCATGACGTTTCTCCCCAGTGCCAGTTCTCCATTATTGGTTGCAGGCCCATCGGCTATCACCGCTCCTCTGTCTGCTCTATCTCCTACGTTTACAATAGCCTTATGATTGAAACATGTATCCTGATTTGAACGCTGAAACTTGGTCAGGTTATATATATCAACTCCTGTATCAAACTGGGTTTCCCCCTCATTATCACATTCAATTACAATCCTTGACGCATCAACGCTCTTCACAACGCCAGACCTTTTAGCTATAATAACAGCACCAGAATCCCGCGCAATAACTGACTCCATCCCCGTACCCACAAGAGGATATTCAGGTTTTACAAGCGGAACCGCCTGTCGCTGCATATTGGAACCCATCAGGGCACGGTTGGCATCATCATGTTCCAAGAAGGGGATAAGTCCTGCGGCAACACTTACAAGTTGATTGGGAGATACATCCATAAGCTCAACTTCATCAGGCATGGCCATGACAAAGTCCTCCCCCCTCCTCGAAGAGATAAGCTTATCCTTAAAGCTTCCCCTTGAATCGAGAGGGGTATCCGCCTCGGCGATAATAAATTTTTCTTCCTCCATTGCTGTCAAGTATTCAATATCATTCGAGACTTTCCCGTTTCTTACCACCCTGTACGGAGTTTCTATAAAACCGAATTCGTTCACCCTTGCGTAGGTACTAAGAGAAACAATAAGGCCTATATTTGGCCCCTCGGGGGTCTCAATAGGACATATCCGGCCATAGTGAGATGAATGCACATCTCTCACTTCAAAGCCCGCCCGCTCCCTGGTAAGTCCCCCTGGGCCAAGGGCGGATAACCTCCTTTTGTGCGTAACTTCTGAAAGCGGATTCGTCTGATCCATAAACTGTGACAACTGACTACTCCCAAAAAACTCATTAACAACGGCCAAAACAGGTTTAGCATTTATTAAATCATGGGGCATCATGGTTTCCACATCCTGAAGACTCATCTTCTCTTTAATGGCCCGCTCCATTCTGACCAAGCCTATCCTGTACTGATTTTCGATAAGTTCTCCAACAGATCTGGCCCTTCTGTTACCTAAATGATCAATGTCATCAATACTGCAATCTCCCACTCCATTCTTGAGATCAATAAGATATTTAACTGCCTTCAGAATATCCTCATTCCGTAACACCGTTACATCCGTAGGGACATCCAGGCCAAGTTTATAATTCATCTTGGCTCTGCCCACATTAGAAAGATTATAGCTATCAGGATTGAAAAAGAGACTATTGAAAAACCTGCGTGCCGTTTCCAGAGTGGGTGGATTGCTTGGTCGGAGTCTCCTGTATATTTCAATTATCGCGTCTTCTTCCGTCTCAACCTTATCAATCAGGAAAGTATCCCTCATGGCAGAACTTATTCCATCTTCGTCAAGACTAATAACCCGTAGTTCCCTGACCCCTTTTTCTCGAACTAATTCCAACCCTTCCACAGTCAATTCGCTATTGCAGTGCAATAAAACCTCTTCTGTTTCAGGATCCAATACGTCCGATGAGAGCATCTTTCCAACAAGGACTTCATCACTTATCGACATTCGACCTATATTTAATCCCGCGAGTTTTTTCAAAGCCGCTTTCGATATTTTCCTGCCCTTTTTTACGACAACTTCACCGGTCTTTTTATCCTTAATATCTTCCGGGGCTCTCTCATCAACGAGAAACTCATCCACCGCCATAAAAGCCTGGCCATCCTCCAGAAATACTTTTTCAATATTATGAAAATAGCCAAGCAGATCCTGGGTAGAGTTTCCCATAGCCTTCAAAAGGATAGTCACGGGCATTTTTCTTCTTCTGTCTATCCTAACATAAAGAAAATCCTTGGAATCAAATTCAAGATCGAGCCAGGAACCCCTGATTGGAATAATCCTTGCTGAATATATTAGTTTTCCGCTTGTATGTGTCTTGCCCTTGTCATGATCAAAAAAGATACCGGGGGATCTGTGAAGCTGGCTGACTATAACCCGCTCCGTACCATTGACAATAAAAGTGCCATTATCTGTCATCAATGGTATCTCACCAAAGTAAATCTCCTGTTCCTTGATATCCCTGATTGTCTTTCGCTCACTATCCCGGTCAACATCAAAAACAACAAGCCTAACCACAATCTTCAGAGGAGCCGCATAGGTCATGCCCTTCTGAAGGCACTCTTTCACATCGTATCTGACATCCCCTATTTTGTAACTTACAAATTCCAAAGAACACTGACCGCTGAAATCCGAAATGGGGAAAACACTCTTAAAGGTACCCTGCAGACCCGAATTATCCCTCTCGTCGGGAATTATATCCCTCTGGAGGAACTTCTCATATGACTTTGTCTGGATATCAATAAGATTTGGGATATCAACTATTTTTTTAATACGACCAAAATTTTTTCTAAACCCGTCCATAATTCCCCTTCATCTGTAAGCATTTAGCTATCAGTCTTCAGCTTTTAGCAATAACAGGGATTATACGAAACATTCCCCCTCAAACTCCTCTTGAACTGAATAATCGCTTTTCATCATAGCTGACAGCTGCTTGCTGAACGCTAAATGCTTTAACTTACTTAATCTCCACGCTGGCTCCTACCTCTTCCAGTTTCTTCTTAACATTATCAGCCTCATCCTTCGAAACAGCCTCTTTAACCGGCTTCGGCACACCATCTACCAAATTTTTAGCTTCTTTCAATCCCAAACCTGTCAAGGCCCTGACAACCTTTATAACCTGGATCTTCTGGTCACCAAAACCGGAGAGTATAACATCAAATTCACTCTTCTCTTCTTCCTGGACTACCTGTTCTGACCCTGGAGCCACAGCAGCGACAGACACTGGCGCAGCCGCGGACACACCAAACTTTTCTTCCAATTCCTTTACGAGTTGTGACAACTCAAGAACTGTCATATCTTCAATAAATTTTATAACATCTTCTTTTGTTGTTTTCTCTTTTGTTGTTTTCTCTTTTGTTACCTTCTCTTTTTCTACCTTTTCATCTGCCATTTTTCTAATCCCTTCCTGTATGTTTTATTTCTTTACCCGATAAGCATCAAGAACTTGAACAAAGCTTCTCGGAACACCATTTAGCACATTAACCAGCAAAGCTTGTGTTGCTACCAGTATGGAGAGAAGCTTTCCAACAAGAACATCCCTGCTTGGAAGCGCAGCCAGAACACCTATCTCTTCCTTACTTAAAAACTTGCCCTCCAACATCCCGGCCTTAATTTCCAGCGTATTTTTCCCTTTGGCAAAATTAACCAGTGCTTTTGTCGGCGCAATTTCATCTCCATAACTCATGGCAATGGCGAGCGGCCCCTTGAAATACTCTTCAAGAATACTAAAATCGGTACCCTTAGAAGCGATTCCAAGAAGGGTATTCTTTGACACCCTTAACTCGGTCGCGGATTTACGCAGCTCATTTCTTAATGAGGTAATCTGCTCAACATTTAAACCACTATAATCCACCAGAACCGCCAGTTTAACATCTTTAATTTTATCATGAAGATCAGCAACAACCAGCTCTTTAGTTTTTCGATCCAACTATTTCTAGCCTCCTTTCTTATTCTGAATTCCAAAAAACCTCACTATAAAGTAAGGATTTAGTTTGAAAATCAGAGATGCATACAGGAAGAAACATTGAACTAACCAATCGTCTCGGCAGGCCGATTCAAATCGTTTAAACATCCTGTACCCGCTGTCTCTGACTTATTTATCAGATATCAATACCCAACTGAAAGCTCTTGGCAGAAACAAAGTTTCTCCACTTCGCTGACAGCCGAGTATTAATAATCATATGAAAAGATTTCTGACATTCAGGGGATCCACCTTTATCCCTGGACCCATAGTGGTAGAAAGTGATATGTTTTTCAGATAAGTTCCCTTACTCGATGCCGGTTTCAGTTTCACGATAGTTTCTGCTAATGTTAAAATGTTTTCCAATAATTTATCTACCCCAAAAGAAACCTTTCCTACTGGACTATGCACAATTCCTGCTTTTTCTACTCTGAACTCAATCTTGCCCGCCTTGAGTTCTTTTACAACTGTTCCTACATCAAAGGTTACTGTACCAACTTTCGGATTCGGCATCAACCCACGCGGGCCTAGGAGTTTCCCAAGTTTTCCCACACTACCCATCATATCAGGTGTAGCAACAACTCTGTCAAACTCAAACCAACCCCCTTTTATTTTTTCAATTATGTCATCAGAGCCAACAATATCAGCTCCTGCATCAAGAGCTTCCTTTTCTTTGTCACCCTTTGCAAAAACCAACACTCTTACAGACTTCCCCAAGCCGTTAGGAAGAACCACGCTTCCTCTAACCATCTGATCGGCATGCCTTGGATTCACACCTAACCTGATAGCTACATCGACAGTTTCATCAAACTTTACCCTCGAGGTGCTCACAAGCAGTTCCAAAGCTTCCTTCAGAACATATTTCTTTCCAGATTCAACCCTCTCTTTAGCTTTTAAAAAACTTTTACCTTCCTTAGGCATTGTCGTTCAACCTCTTCTATTCTGCAATTTCAATTCCCATTGATCTTGCCGTTCCCTTCACAATTTTTTCAGCTCCCGACATATCCAGGGCATTCAGGTCATTATATTTTAACTCGGCAATCTCCTTCACCTGTTTGGCTGTTACTGTCCCTACCTTTTCTCTTTTTGGATCTCCGGACCCCTTCGCTATTTTGGCTGCCTGCTTGAGAAGAACAGAAGTCGGCGGCGTTTTGGTAACGAATGTAAAGGATCTATCAGCATATACAGTTATTAGTGCGGGTATAACCATTCCTTCCTGGTTCTGCGTCATGGCATTATATGCCTTGCAGAACTCCATAATATTTACTCCATGTTGACCCAGGGCCGGCCCTATAGGTGGTGACGGAGAAGCTTTCCCCGCCTGAATTTGAAGTTTTATGCTTGCTATAACCTTTTTTGCCATTATGATCACCCTAATTTCAAGTTTGAAGTGCAAAGTGCCTAAAGTGAACTAAAGTTATGGACAACATTTTTTAACTTTAGGCACTTTAGCTCACTTTAGGCATTTTAGGCACTTTAATTCTGGGCAACCTGTATGAAATCTAATTCCACAGGCGTTGACCTACCAAAAATACTAACAATAACTCTTAATTTCCCCTTCTCTGGTTTAACCTCGTCAACCATCCCGTCAAAGTTCGTAAATGGACCGTCTATAATTCTGACCTGATCTCCAACTTCAAACTCATATTTGGGTTTCGGTTTCAAGGTTCCTTCATCTATCCTGGTCTTCAGTAATTCAACATCTTCATCCGGTATCGGAGTCGGCTTATCTTTACTTCCGACAAATCCTGTAACTTTAGGAGTATTATTCACTATATGCCAGGCTTCATCGTTCATCTCCATTCTCACAAGTATATAACAGGGGAAAAATTTCCTTTTGGAGGTTTTTTTGTTCCCGCTAACCAGTTCGACGACGTCCTCTTCAGGCACAAGAATATCAGAGAAATACTTCTGCATACCAGCAGTTTCTATTCTCTCCTGCATGGAAAGCTTCACCTTGTTTTCAAACCCCGAATATGTGTGAATGACATACCATTTAAAGGCCATATATTTAACCCATGAATAATTTCAATATTTTAGTAAGCCCAAAATCCACGATGCCGAGAAAGATAGACACAATGAAAGTGAGGATAACGACGATAGACGTGGAGGCGAAAGCCTGCTTTGGTGTCGGCCATACAACCTTTTTAAGCTCAACCTTTGCCTCTTTCAAAAACTGTCTTATTTTTTGTATTCTATTCATTGATACTTATTCTGAATTCATTTCAGTAACAATAAAAATGGCAGGCCAGGAGGGACTCGAACCCCCAGCATCCGGATTTGGAGTCCGGCGCTCTATCCAATTAGAGCTACTGGCCCGTACCCGTATATGGGGTTTACCTTAAAACAGGATGTTGTCCAAGCCTTAGAATCATTAAAAAACATTTCAGGTAAAGCGAAAAAAGATTTACACAACGGTTTCTCTGCTAAGATGCAACCCATGTTAACTACTTCGTTTCCCTGTGAACAGTGTGGACCCGGCAAAATTTACAATATTTTTTTAACTCAAGACGATCCTGCATCGTTCTCTTGTTCTTCGTTGTTGTATAATTTCTTTGCTTGCATTCCGTACAAGCCAACGTAATTATATTTCTCATTACAAGCCAACTCTCTCTAAAATGGAGCCCACGACCAGGATTGAACTGGTGACCTCATCCTTACCAAGGATGTGCTCTACCGACTGAGCTACGTGGGCAAAATTAATAAATTTAAAAAGCAATTTACAATAGCTCTAAGTACAGATCAGCATCGGCTATCAGACAAATTCTCCAACCTTCAGAATACCTGCTCATCCCTCACAAATTGAGAGCTTTGCATAATACCAATATTGTCATTGCGAGCGAAGCGAAGCAATCTCATAACATATTGATAATTCATAAGATTGCCGCGTCGCTAAAGCTCCTCGCAATGACCAGAATTGCAGTTTTGCAAAGCTCTCAAATTGTTACCCTACAAACCAGACAATCATTTTTATAAATAAAATGGAGCGGGAAACGGGATTCGAACCCGCGACCCTCAGCTTGGAAGGCTGATGCTCTAGCCACTGAGCTACTCCCGCTTTATGGTGGAGGGGGGAGGATTCGAACCTCCGTAGGCTCCGCCGGCAGATTTACAGTCTGCTCCCTTTGGCCGCTCGGGAACCCCTCCCTGGAGCTGGCGATGGGACTCGAACCCGCGACCTGCTGATTACAAATCAGCTGCTCTACCTGTTGAGCTACGCCAGCGATCTCCCAAACGACAGACCAACAAACATGAAATTTGTAAGATAATATTATAAAATACAATTTGTCAAGACTTTTTTGTCTCTCGAATTAATTTAAAAGAAATGTTATCATAAGTAAGATTTAAAAAGGATTGCTGACTCATAATATATATCACTGTAGAAAAGTGACAATGAACCCACGATCAAAAAGAAAATATACTGCAGGGATTTCTTTACGCTATAAAAACGGTTTCCCCCTTAAATATTACTTAAGTGTTCAAACACCATGCCTGTTTCTGTTCGTTCTTGTGGAAATACAGTACAATTTTGCATAATCTCCCCACAAGCAGTTATTTGTCAAGCATAATTTTGGGCTTCTTGCCGATTTTATCGTCACCTTCTTCGATATTTCCTTCCTGACATTCATATAATTTCGTAATATATTCCGAATTAGTTGAACTAAAAAAAATGGGAAGTGCGCGTCGTTGGGATTTAGCTACATGCTGACCATTACAGTTGCACTTCGCAATTAACCGGCTGCCTGTAAATGCCGTTTTTCGGAAATATCCTGTGAACTGTCATGAAAGATGGTGTCAGTCTTTATTGTCCGTGCCATCTTTGCTAAATCGCTGCCCATGCCAAGAACCTCTACGAGTATTTCAGATGGTTTAACTCCCCCGTCTTTTCCGAACAGCAGCGACATTTTGATCCTGCTGTCTTCCCTGTCGAAAAAAAGTGTGTTGACTATGGGACGTATGTTTCTTCTCGTCTGCTTTCTTTTCTTTTCCCGTAATATAATAAACTCATCCGACTTAAAGAAGGTTTCTATCTTTTCATCTAACAATCTCCCCTTTTCCAAAGGGATTTTCTCGGGAAGAACAACCTCATATTTGAACCCCTTTATAACCTTGGACAATGAATCGGTATCCGGCGGTATTTCTCTGACATTAAGAATTCTTAACCCGGAAGGGAGGAAGGAATTTATATTTTGAACGACATTTTTAATATTTTCTCCCGGACTTTCAACCTGAATATCAACATACTCGCCCAGACTTTCCATTCCTACCGATGTAGCAAACGTAAAGGACATCTTTGGATGAGGATGAAAACCTTTCGAATATATGAAGGAAAGGCCGCCTCTCTTTATTCCTCTGCTAAGCGCAGAGGAAACCTCAAGATGGGACAGAAGGCGGGAGACTCCCTCCTTGGCAAATTTAATCCTCAATCTCTCTGGCTGCCTGGGGGATTTCTCTTTTGCCGGCCCTACTTCTTGCTTTCCGACGGTGCCGGCATCGTCCTTCGCTATAATGTTTCTTATTGTATGATGGTCACAGATACCGCACTGATGGCATGCCCCGAAACGGCAGTCTGCCGTCAATTCTTCTCCCAGTGATTTCTGGAGTTCTTTCGTCAAAAAATCCCTGCTTATACCGCAGTCTATTCGATCCCAGGGAAGTCTCTCTGTAATGTGCCGTTCCCGCAGGTAATCCTCGACTCTGATGCCTGTCTCCCTCATGGCCTCTTCCCACAGATCAAACTTAAACTGGTCGCTCCAGCCGTCGAAGCGGCATCCAAGGCGGAAGGCATTTTCCAACAAGGTCCCCAGCTTTTCGTCTCCCCTCGAAAAGACTCCCTCAAGGAGGCTCATCCGTCCGTCATGCCATTTTATCTTTATATTTCTGTTCCGAATAGCCTTTTTAAGGAACTCCTGCCTTTCCAGTATCTCTTCCAGACTTATCTGCCTGCACCACTGAAACGGTGTGTGTGGTTTTGGTACAAAAGTGGAAAGGCTCACTGTAACCTGTCGTCTGTTTTCCCCCTCTCGAAGTACCTGGTATGCGAGGTCAGCTATACCCTTTAAGTCTTCCTTCCTTTCACCGGGAAGCCCCAGCATAAAATACAACTTCATTGATCTCCAGCCCGCACCAAAGACATTTCTCGTGGTGGTAAGAAGGTTCTCTGCAGTATTGCCCTTGTTTATCACGTTTCGCAGTCTCTGCGTCCCTGCCTCCGGCGCTAAGGTAAAGCTCGTTTTTCTGACCCGCTTTATCTCATCGATCAATTCCCGGGTAAGGGTCTCCACCCTCATCGACGGGAGAGCCAAAGCCACTCTTTTATCATAATAACGGTTCATCAATTCGGGAAGGAGATATTCGATCATAGAATAATCGCCGGAGCTCAGCGACAGGAGTGATAATTCGTTGTGCCCTGTTGAACAGAGCATCTCATCTGCCATCTTTCCCAGAACTTCCGGTGTCCTCTCCCTGACAGGTCGCCAGACCATCCCCGCCTGACAGAATCGACAGCCACGGGTACAACCCCTCGCTATCTCCAGGGTAACACGGTCGTGAATCGTATTCATTAAAGGAACCACCGGTCTCAAGGGCACTAGCCATTGGTTAATATCGGGTACAATCCTCTTTTTTACTCTTTCCCCATTAGTATGTATGGCGGGGATGTAAACCCCTTTAATTTGGGCTATCGACTCGAGAAGCTGTTCCCTGCTGTACCTTCTTTTCTTACCTTTAATCACAGCGCGGGAGATTTCGATGACCACCTCTTCTCCCTCCCCGATGACAAAGGCATCAAAAAAGTCGGTGACCGGCGCGGGATTAAAGGTACATGGTCCTCCCGCAATGACCAGAGGGGTTTCCTTTTTCCTGTCCCTGGCATATATCGGGATACCCCCAAGCTCCAGCATGTTCAGAACGTTTGTGTAGGACAGTTCATACTGAAGGGAAAATCCGACGATATCGAAATTCTTCAAGGGAGCACGTGATTCAAGAGAGGAGAGCATGATATTGTTTTTCCTCATCTGGAATTCCATGTCCGGCCAGGGGGCGTAAACTCTCTCTGCAGAAATCTCCGGGACGCTGTTCAGTATAGAATAGAGTATCTGCAAACCGAGGTGAGACATTCCCACCTCATAGGTATCCGGAAATGCAAGCGCAAAACTCAGTCTGCACTCCGATTTATTTTTCTTCGCAGAATTTACCTCTCCCCCGATATACCTGCTCGGTTTTTCAACCAGGGTAAAGATGTCTTCATCCAGTTTAGAGCTCATAGAACATTCAAACTTTCAAATGTTTTCTTTACAACATCCGCTGACAGGCTGAGGGCGGCCAATTCATCGTCAGGAAGGTCTATTTCATGTATTTCCTCTACACCCGCTGCACCCAACGTTATCGGGGCACCAATATAAATACCATCTATACCGTACTCACCTTCGAGATAGACCGCTGCGGGAAGCATTCTCTTGCTGTCCATAAGTATCGCTTCCACCATCACTATGACGGAAGAAGAGGGGGCATGCCAGGCACTGCCAGTTTTCAGGAGCTTGATGATCTCGGCCCCGCCGTTTTTTGTTCTTTCAATAATGGCCTGCAGCCTTTCGGGTTTTATAAGCCCGCTGATTGGAATGCCGTTTAGTGTTGTATATTTTTCAACCGGCACCATTGCATCCCCATGACCTCCCAGCACAAGGGCCTGAATATCTCTTATTGACACATTCAGCTCCTCGGCCAGAAATAACTTATATCTCGCCGTGTCGAGAATTCCCCCCATGCCAACGACCCTCCGTGCAGGAAATCCTGAAACCTTCCAGGCAAGCTGGGTCATGACATCAAGCGGATTTGTAACCACAATAATAATGCATTCGGGAGCATGTTCTTTTATCTGCTCCGTTACCGATTTTATGATATTTCCGTTTTTTCCGGCCAGTTCCTCGCGGGTCATTCCGGGTGTTCGGGCAAGCCCTGCTGTAACCACAATAATCCGAGAATTTTTTATCTCAGAAAAGTCATTTGTGCCTGTTATTTTAACATCAATCCCTTCAAGCGATGCTGATTGTGAGATATCAAGGGCCTTACCCTGAGGAAGCCCTTCTATAATATCAACAATGACAACATCTGCCAGATTCTTCTCTGCTATTCTCTGAGCAACCATGGTACCGACAAAACCAGATCCGATAACAGAAACCTTTCTTCTCATCTACTTGTTCTCCTCTCCTGATTTTCTTTTAATTCTGTTACAAAGTATTTCCCTATACCATAAAAAAAGTTTGGAAAAAAGACCCGTTTTAAAAACTGGTAAAGTAAAATCACAAGCTCCATCACCTGGCAATACTTGTACCGGCATGTGCCTATCAAAACCATTGACAGGGTTGGGAAAAGAAGGTAATTTATCCTCAATAGCCGGCTTAAGAGCTTTGAACTGAATAGCGAGCACATCATTCCCCGCTGCTTGCGGCGGGGTTAGCGAGCAAATAAAATAAACATTTTTCCTTAACAGCTCACTATGCCACTTTGCGGCATTATAATTGGAAGTAACTTATGTTTTTAACAAATGCGTTATTTCTGGCAGATATTGAGAAATGTTAACTACTTGCAACACATTTGCGAATTTAAGTTACTTGGAAGTCGGAGATTCCCCTCAGCTTGTTGCGGGGAGCTTCAAAATATGGTTTTTTGAGACTCAGAATATTTTTTGTTTTCAAAAGTCTTGGCTTAAAGACAGATGAAGTTTAAACACAAAAAAGAGGTGTCTTCTGGAGAAAAGAATTATAAAAATTGTCGCAACAGGTTTTGGCAGCGGTTTTGCCCCTTTTGCCCCGGGAACTGCTGGAACAGTTATAGGGGTGCCGGTATATCTTGTCTTCTCACATTTTTCCTGGCCCCTTTACCTGATATCTATATTGGCGCTTTCCTCGCTGGCAGTGTATGTGTCTCAAGAAGCAGAAAAGATATTCAATAAAAAGGACGCTCCATGTATCGTGATTGATGAAATTGCCGGCTTTCAATTCGCCATGTTTCTGGTCACACCAACCATCTCACACATATTCATCGGGTTTCTCCTCTTCAGGTTTTTTGATATTATAAAACCCTTCCCCGTCAGGCTTTGCGAAAGGAAGTTTTCAGGAGGGTATGGGGTTGTCGGGGACGATGTTATGGCAGGCATTTATGCAAACATATCCTTACTGTTATTAATTAAATATCTGGGAGTGTAAACACCTCGAATGAGAATCGGAATATTGGCAATAGGAAATGAATTGACCGGCGGTTCGACACAGGATACAAATTCCTCTTTCATATCGCGTGAGCTGAATGCCGAAGGCTGGAGCGTATCTACAATAATAGTTTCCGGTGATGATCAGGATATAATCGGAAAAGGACTTGACTACCTCATGGCTCTCTCCGATGCCGTTATCGTCACGGGCGGACTCGGCCCGACCTCCGACGATATCACCACCGCATCAATCGCAAAGGCATTCGGTCTTAATCTATATACCGATGAAGCGGTTCTGAATCAAATGAAGGAAAGGTTTAAAAAATACCGTACCAAATGGATCCCTAACAATATCAAACAGGCCATGTTTCCCGAAGGAGCCGAGATAATGCCAAATCCGGCCGGAACGGCCTGTGGATTCTCCCTGAAAAAGAATGGGAAAATTGTAGCCGTTATCCCCGGTGTTCCATCAGAAGCTAAAAAGATGTTATCCGCAGGAGTCATACCACTCCTCAAAAGAAATTCCGGAAAGGCCAAACAATATATGGCAAGCAGAACCATTAAGCTGCTTGGCGTCACAGAAGCGGGAATTGATCAAATGCTATCCGATGTTGATCTGAAAATCACTGGAGTAAGCATAGGATTTTATCCCAACTTTCCAGAAAACCATATTGTAATCACATCAAAAAATCTCGCGGAATCCGCTGCAGAAGAAAATCTTAAGATGGCAGAAGGGCGGATTCAGGGAAAATTACAGAAATACATCTTCGGGTATGATAATGACACACTGGAGGGAATTGTTGCATCTCTTTTAACAAACAGGGCTTTGACTCTCTCGGTAGCCGAGTCATGTACCGGGGGACTGATTACAGATCGCCTGACAAATATACCGGGAAGTTCAGTATTTTTTGACAGAGGAGTAGTTGTTTACAGTAATGACTCCAAGACAGATCTCCTCGGTGTTCCAGCCGAAATTTTAAACAATTTTGGAGCCGTAAGTGAAGAGGCGGCTGTTCTCATGGCTGAAGGCGTTAGAAATCTTGGCAGAACCGATCTCGGTTTGGCTACAACCGGTATAGCAGGCCCGACAGGAGGGACAACACAAAAACCTGTTGGCACTGTTTTTATCGCTCTGACCGACGGGGAAAATACGATATGCCGCAATTTTCTGTTCGGTGGAAACCGAAAAAGGGTAAAAAAAATGTCGTCGCAGTGGGCTTTGGAGATACTCCGGAGATTCCTGATCGGGAATAGTTTGAATGACTGACAAAAAACTGATAAGAACCTTTCTGGCAATAGATATTCCTGAAGAGATAAAAGTCCAGATAGAAAATGTCCAAAACCGGCTGAAGGCCGCTGTAAAGGGAATCAGGTGGACAAGACCGGAAGGGATACATCTGACACTGAAGTTCTTTGGCAACATCTCCGAAAATCAGATTTCCAATATCTCCAGTGTTGTTGAGAAGAATACAGTGAACGTCAGACCATTGACGCTAAATGTTTCAACACTCGGAACATTTCCGAATCTTAAACGCCCAAGAGTCTTGTGGCTTGGAATTGGCGGGTCGGTAGAGAGATTATCAGATCTCCAGAGGGAGATTGAAAGAGACCTTGAATCGATAGGTTTTCAAAGGGAAAACAGGGCATTCAAAGCCCATCTAACTCTGGGAAGAGTAAAATCGCCAAAAAACGTAAAAGGACTTTCAGAAATCATTAAAAATGAGGAAATTTACGATGCGGGAAGTTTTGATGCCGGCGGCCTTACTCTTTTAAAAAGCGACCTGACATCTCAAGGTGCCATATATACAAAGCTTGCCTATTTTCCTTTTGACGGGTAATGATATAAACAGAAATGTTATTTAATGACGGTATCGTAAAAAGTGAAGCTCCCCGCCCACAGGGCGGGGCTTCCCGGTAAGAAATAATTTAATTATATTGCGCCCCTTGACCCCGCCTACAAGGCGGGGCTTGCGGGGTGCGCTCCCGGTCATAAATGGAGGTAACCATGAAATTAGATACAGACAGAGAAAAAGCGGTTGAACTGGCTATAACCCAGATAGAACGGCAGTTCGGAAAGGGTTCAATCATGAGACTGGGGGGGGATGAAGTCATTTCAGATATTCCAAGCATTCCCACAGGCGCACTAAGCCTCGATATCGCCCTAGGTGTGGGTGGTGTTCCACGGGGAAGAGTCATCGAGATATATGGTCCCGAAGCCGGTGGTAAAACAACCCTTGCCCTTCACATAGTGGCCGAGGCACAAAAGCAAAATGGTCTGGCTGCCTTCATAGACGCGGAACATGCTCTTGACGTACTATACGCCAGAAAGATTGGTGTCAATACCGACGACCTTCTCATCTCACAACCCGATACAGGTGAACAGGCACTGGAGATTGCCGAAACACTGGTGAGAAGCGGAGCATTGGATGTCATGGTCATAGATTCCGTGGCAGCCCTTGTACCCAGGGCGGAACTTGAAGGAGAGATGGGTGATGCGCAGATGGGACTCCAGGCAAGACTCATGTCACAGGCCCTTCGAAAACTCACTGGAAGTATCGGCAAATCTAAGACAACCGTCATCTTTATCAACCAGATACGGATGAAGATAGGGGTCTTCTTCGGCAACCCGGAAACCACTTCGGGCGGTAATGCCCTCAAATTTTACTCGACGATGCGTCTGGACATAAGAAAAATAGGCGCCATTAAACAGGGAGAGAAGGTTACAGGAAACAGGACGCGGGTTAAAGTGGTAAAAAACAAGGTTGCTCCTCCCTTCAGGCAAACCGAGTTCGACATCATCTTCGGGGAAGGCATTTCAAAAGAAGGGGACATTCTTGACCTTGCCGCAGATAATGGAATCATCGAAAAGAGTGGTGCCTGGTATTCCTATAAGGGTGAAAGACTGGCCCAGGGAAGGGAGAACGCCAAGGTGTTCCTCAAGGAAAATCCTGACATCACGAAACAGGTAGAAGAAGAGGTTCGTGAAAAGGCCGGCTTGAAAAGAAAAGATACAGAAGAAAGCCAAAAGGAACAGCAAGAAGCATAAAGGGTAATAAATCTGTTCCCTTTCTTTTTTGTCAGTAAACTTTGGGGAATGCGAGCGCCATGCATTTTCATAATCATCGAGGTGAACAATGAAAAAGACACTTTTCTGCTTTGTTCTCATTTTTGCTTTTGTTGTAACCTGGGGATGTGTTTCAGTAAAAACGGGATCAGTAGAAACAGCAAAGGAGCGGTTTGTACAGGGAATCAAATGTGAAGAACAGGAAAATTACAGAGAGGCAATTAAAGCGTACACGAGTGCCATTGAACTCGACCCAAAATATGTCGATGCTTACATCAAAAGGGGGAAAGCTCGTTTCGCTCTCAAACCAATCGACTGCATAGAAACCCGCGACGATTTTACCACTGCCATAGAAATCGACCCTAAAAACGCCGATGCTTACTATGAACGCGCTCTTGTCAATTTCTACATGCTCTATAATGAACAGGGAAGAAACGATATGGAAATGGCCGCCCGTCTCGGGCACAAAGGCGCCCTGGAATGGCTGGGCCTGCTGAAAAAAGAAGAAAAAGAAAAGGGAATCAAAGATATCAATCTGGCTGATTATCTCTCTTCAAAAAAAGCACCCATTGTTTACTTTGACTTCAATCTTGCTGATATTAAGCCTTCTTACTATGCCCTCCTCGATGAAATCGGTACGGTATTGAAAAGAAATCTCCCAAAAGTGTCAATCATCGTGGCAGGTCATGCCGACATCATGGGTTCAGAAGAATACAATGACGATCTTTCACTGAAAAGGGCAAAAGCGACAATGAACTATCTTATAGAAGTGCATGAAATAGCCCCTCAACGGTTCATTCTGAAGGCCTACGGCAGAAGTAACCCTGTCGCCCCGAACGATACTGAGGAAGGCCGTGCCCTTAATCGCCGCGTCCTGCTGACAGCGGTGGAAGGTTTATAGAGTCTTTCTCTATCTGTAAAACTGAATCGAGCAGAAAATGTGGTTTATCCCGCTCATGTTGAAAACAAACTAATACGGCTGCAATATGTCGGAGAAAGGAAGTATATGAGTACAATAAAAATCATGCCTTGCCTTGACATGAAAGATGGACGCGTAGTCAAGGGCATACATTTTGTAGACTTGAAAGATGCAGGTGATCCTGTGGAAAATGCCGCCTTTTATGAAAAGGAAGGGGCTGATGAGCTGGCCATTTTAGATATAGCTGCAACGTTAGAAAACCGAAAGAGCAGGCTGGAATGGGTTAAAAGTGTTTCATCGGTTATAACCATTCCGTTGACGATGGGCGGCGGCATTTCCTCTCTGGAAGACATTGAAATGGTTTTTAACGCCGGTGCTGATAAAGTTTCCATGAATAGCGCTGCTGTCAAGGATCCGGAGCTTGTCAGGCAAGCCGCAAAAACTTTCGGTTCAGAAAATATACTTGTAGCTGTCGATGCCAGAAGGAATAGGGAGATGCCATCCGGATTTGAGCTGGTTGTCTCAGGAGGCACCAAACCAGTAGGCAAAGATGCTGTGGCCTGGGCCACACAGTGTCAGGAACTTGGCGCCGGCGCCATTCTGCCAACCAGCATGGATGGTGATGGGACCCAAGCCGGATATGATCTGGAATTCACGAAAGCTATTTCAGATGCTGTAGACCTGCCGGTGATCGCCTCGGGCGGTGCAGGAAAACTGGAGCATTTTTATGAGGGTGTTGTTAAGGGTGGCGCACAGATTTTATTAGCAGCATCTGTCTTTCACTATCGTATTTTCAGCATCAGGGAGGTCAAGGAATATCTACAGAAAAAGGGGCTGCAAGTCATTTTATAAAATAAATGTGATTGGGCAGTTTGAATGTTTTTTCTGAATATCCTCCGCCTAAATCACTCAATTGATCTCCAATGTTTACGATAATTTGATATCCCGACTCGGATATTTGTCTCCGTATTTGTGATTTATATTCTGCGGCTTCGGCAGGAGACTGTCTGTTTTTCATGTATAATTTTTCGAATTTTCCACACCCGGCCTTTTCCGCGCCAGCCGGAGCGACTTATTTGACATTCCGATCCATTTGAGTAATTTGTCAGACAAATTAATCCACGACATCCCCTGTAATCCACAACGTAGCTTTTCCCAGCTCTTGAAAGGGAAATACCTTGACTTCCGCATTTATAAAGTGACCGCCGACTGCTGCAGCAAAATTTCCAACCACTGAATCCGTTACAAATGCAACACGGGACACTTTTTTGTGATGGTCTTTCACAAATGTGAGATGAGTAAATAATGCGGCGAACGAATCCCAGCCTGGAAAGGAGGCTGTGTGAATTATGACCCCATTTAACCGACCCTCTTTCTCTATAAAAGGATCGATAATTGCGGCGGCCGACTGAAAATCGGTTTTTGATAACGCTCCATCCGGTTCGAGTATAGCTATACCACTTGCTTCGTCAATTTTTACAGACAACATTTTCTCTCTCCCATTGATGCATTTTTTGTTTAACGTTTGGATTCACCGACTTTTTAAAGCCTCGCTGTTTGCGATCTGAAGTGGACCCCTTTGAACAATTAGAGTGAAAAAGCGCTTTTTCCAATGCGTTCAGGCAGAAATTGTTACAGGTTTTGCCACCTGCCGGCTCTGAATTTTGCGCACGTCGTGTACCGCAAGTCGGGTTGAGTGACGGGTTAGCTGTTTATTCTTTTTTCAACCTTTCATCCAACATTTCAGATGAGTACTTGAAAACCTTATTTGCGATGTCTTTGAGCTCCGGGGAACATAGGGCTGGCTCATATATTCTTCCCTCAGCGATTTTCTGCCAGATCGGAGGAAGATTCTTGAAAAGATGAACCATGCCACCGTAAGGATCTGGAGCCAAATAATATACCTTTCGCACTCCAGCGGTAATAATTCGGGCCAGACACATAGGGCAGGGCTCAAGCGAAGTGTATAAAACCAGTCCCTCTACTTTTGGAGTTTGTGCGTTGACTGACTCTCTGTTCATAGCCGGTAAGTGTATCCATTTCCGCGTGTAGATCGCTTCGGAAATACGGGCTGAATATGCGGTTGTGCCCTCGCTGAATAACTTCTCCGGTTTTTTCATTGACGAGGCATGCGCCAATTCCGTAGTTCCCTTCTTTAGCGGCGGCCACGGCTTCCCGCAAAGTGACCAATGCAGCTTTGTGTCGTCCCTATACGTCGGATCAGGTTTGAATGATGCGATTCTTTTTTCTAATTTGTCCAGGGAAGTTGATGGGTTTGTTGCATCTGCATGCAACGTCATTGGGCCAAAGATCAATAACGGCACGAAAAAGCCAAAGATAAGAAATACTGAAAAAGATTTGCGAATCATGTTCAGACTCCGTTATAGACAGTTAACGACACGGATAACCTGCTGAAAAAGAAAGTAAAAAGATGTTTAAAAGTGAAGAAGTAATTATAAACGATGAAATGAGTAGAAATCTAAAAATGGCATGGCTTTTTCAGTCAGAGTTGATCCGCTTGTTCTCCAGTAAGTCACTATACAGCGATAGGAGTGAGAGTGAAAATGCGACCAAGTCGCGCCGCACTCTTAACGTCACCCAGCCGCAATGCATTGCGAATATCATCCAGCTTGTATGCATCATCAAGAGATAAATAAGGGGACCATCCTTTATTCATATCGATCAATTCTACATCAACCTCGGCAACATATTGTCCTTCGTGCACGAGCTTTGTACGTCGTCTTTTTTTCATTATATCCTCCTCAGAAAATCTACTGTCCACCGATCGGCATCAGGCCTGTAAGCAGTAACCAAAACGGCTGGTGAAGAAGCGCCCTTGGGAATTCCCCAAACCACGTGTATCGGGTTATCAAAACGATCTTTCAGTAATACCAATATACATGGACATTTCGGATAGTCCGGATAATCTTCTATAACTAATGCGTCCGGAACTCCTGCCATGATATCCCTGACGAAAATGTTGTCTTCCGCAAGCTCATCATAACCATGGTCGGATATCACAACTTCCTTACGTTCAATCAGTCTCAGAACTCTCTCGAATGTCTCATTCATATTTCATATAATACAATAATCAGGGACTGTTTGGCAATAATATTCTCTTTCCCACAGTAGTCTTATGACAGCTAATGATAAAGTAACCTACCGGGTGGAGTGGCAGACATGGGGACGTCCCCCCTTGCCTCAACGAACGCTGGCCGTATCCTTTCTTGCTTTTATTCAAAGTGGTTGCCTGGTTCGATGCTGAGAGACTAAATCTTATGGAGTTATCAATTTAACAGTTGGAAAATACGATTGATATCTAGAAACATCTCTCGTAATTAAATCCAAATTCTGGACGGCGGCTTGTGCTCCAATATAAAAATCCGGGAGCGGAGTCCTTTTTGTGCCCTTTCTTTTTTTGTATTTAAGGTAAATTTTCCCGGCTAAAAACAATGCCTCTTTGGGGATTTCCAACATCTGGAGACCAGCTTTGACTATTGCAAATTCCAGATCTTCTATCCGCTCAAAACCAATGGAGATTTCAGAATAGACGATCGAGTTGATATACAAGATCCCCAATTGATCATACTCGTCCAGTTTTGATTCAGACCAATCAGCCCATTTCGGATCATTCAGAAAAACATCCAAAACAATATTCGAATCAACGAGAACCCCTTTCATTCGTCTCCCCTTGTCAGAGCCATTATTTCATCAGTTGTCATTTTAACGTTGGCTATTCCCCTCAATTTCCTGAATTTATATGTTTTTTTGGGTTCGCCTTTCCTTTTCACCAAATAAATTCGGTCGTTCTCTTCTACAAAATCAACTTCAACAGCAGGAGTTATTCCTAATTTTTCCCGAATTTCTTGTGGAATTGTGACTTGTCCTTTTGTGGTAACTCTCATGATTGCACCTCCAGTAATATGTAATACTGGTAATAATAATACTGCTGCTTATTTTTGTCAATCATGAATAGTCTTATGCGTCCAACCGGGATAGGGAGGAGCCTCGCGACTCTCCTCCTCCTATAATTGAGTATTATAATTGGGGACGGGTTCACATTTTAGCGATTTCTATCAAGCACTTGCAATATCGACTTTTATAGGTTCGCCATACACCAAATAAAACCATCAAATATGAATATAGGCGAATATTGTAAAAAACATCAAAAGAATGTGAACCCGTCCCCAATTACTCACCTATTGACAAAGGTGCGGCTCATATGTGTTATGCATTGTTGAATAGGAAGCCATATCCGCTAAAGGAAGATTTCCTTTTTTCTATAAATTTATAATGTGTGTAAGATGACACCACCTGTTTCCAAAACACTCGGGCTGAATTATTTTTTAATGTGACGGCAACTTCCCAATTACCGGGGAACTGTGCAAATACATGTTCAGCCAACCTACGACCATAACCTTTTCTCTCATGATCTTTTTGAATATAAAACTCTGCAACTGCGAAGCCATCATTATTGAACCGTAAGTGTTTATTGACGAAGGCAAAGCCGATTATAGATTCTGATTCCTTTATAATGTAAATGTGCCGATCATTTTTAATCGGATATAGCTGTAAATGCTTCAGTGCGCCTTCACACCACGAATCATAATCAGCAATTGCGAAAAACTGACTCACATAAGCCAAATACTCTTTAAAAATCGGTTTAATTTCGTCAATAGTCTCTATTCGGGCTATCATCTTTTAATTTATTTTATGCATAATGAAAATAAGGGGACATCCATGATAAGTTTTGTCAAGGGGAAAACGGAGATTTCCCCTGACCTTCCGGATTGATGGACTCCCGGCGGTTTTTATTCCCCTGCCTAACAAGGGCAGCTTGTTTTTTACGCTCTAGCCTGTCATACATTTCAAGCATATTGTGATAGTCACTATGAAGTGTTGTATCTACCAGGAACTCTTCACCTTTTACTATACGCAAGGCTTTTTCGACTCTTTCTCGTCCAAAGATGTTAAACAGAGCCTCTTCGTACTCTTCCCAAACCAACTTTTCTTCGTCCATTCGGATCAATTCCGCGACAATATGTCCCAGCTTATTAGTCCCAAATTCCAAGGATGCCAGAGCCTCATCTGTGTTACCAAGAATGAGATGCATTTGCGCTTTAAATTCAAGCATGGTGAAACTGTTCTCGAAAATAACACCGATATAGTTTTCGATATTGATTGAATCATCCAGAGAATCAATAGTGTCTATAATCTCCTGAGGATCATACTCCTCAAAATGTAAAACCATATTTCGGATCAATTTGCCGGTGTTTCTATTATTGTAGATCAAGTCCTCAATAGGGTAGACTTCAGAAACACCAGGAACGATCATCTGGCAAGAATAGAATCCAAGATAGCTGTATTCTCGCAGAAACATCTCTTTGCCCATGTTGTCAAGAATATCAGTCAGGTAGTTGTATTCTGCTTCGCGTCCCTCGCCCTGATAGCTCCACGATGCATATTCAAAACTTTTTGCAGAACTTAAAAATCCAAATCCTGACTTTCCATTAGAGTCAAGAAAATGCGACTCAAGATTAGAACTGTCCGAGACAATGCTCATGTCAAAGGTCGGGACTTCAAAGGCATCCAGATTTTCCAATTCGCGACCTTGCATCAATTCTGCCATCGTCCGCTCAAGCGAGACTTCTAAAATTGGATGCGCACCAAAGGAGACAATAAGAGAAGAGTTCTCCGGACTGATCAAAGAGATAGCGGTGACGGGGTATTTTCCCCCTAATGACGCATCAAGAACCTCTACGATGTATCCTGACTCCCGCAGCGCCAAAACATCACTATGCAGTCGATCAAAGGATTGAACAATTTCATCGGGGTATTTAGGAAGGGCATAACCGTTTTTGATGATCTCTATTTTGGCATAACGCTCGAAAATCTCACTTAGCGCTTGCACCTGTGCTTCCTGTGGCGTATTTCCCGTTGCCAGACCGTTACTGACGTAGAGATTGCTCAAAATATTAACCGGAATATATACAGTATCCCCACTCGATCGTTTCGTAAAAGGCAGTGCAACGATCTTATCCTCATAATCACTACTGTAATCAACAAGGTCTTCATCCGTGAGCTCTCCATCAGGATCATACACTAAGCGTAGTTCATCGTTTAGATATGCTCCGCCAAACTCAAAGGCGACTTCGTCAGGATAATACTTTCGATTTGGCAGGTGAAAATCGATAAAAAAGGTATTGGTCTGGAGCCGTTCAATATACTCACCCAATGCACTCGCCATCGATGCGTCCGATACAATCCCTTTTCCGTTGGAATAGATATGACCTGGTGCTTCAACCGAAACGAGATTCACAGAGTAACAATGCTCCAGCGGATGCTTTTCATCCGAAAGAGTAGTTTCGCATCCAACGTCTGCTAAAACTGCTTTCATTTTTGCTATTGACTCTTCTAGCGGGGCACTTTTGGATAAAAGGTTCATTTCTTTTCGCCTTCTTTTTGTTTAATAGAAAAGTATAGCAAAACCATACTCTTTTGTAGAGAAACCTTCTGTTCTCTTACACAGCGTTATGTCCTTGTATGATTTCTTTTTAAAATCCGGGGACACCATACCCGTTGTCTAAAATATTGCCGCGTTCGAAGATTAAACTATTGTGGTGTCCCCGGATTATTGAGTCGGCGCCTTGGAAAAGCCAGCATTGCGGGTAAAGGACTGAACTGTATTCATTCTATCGCACCGTCTCAAACACATCAGTTATTATGTAATCATCACTTATGCCGTATCCTGCCGCGTTAGGCTGCTGTTTACCTGACTTAGGCAATCCATACATAGCCTCTAAAGTTCGCAAAATATTAATATGCGTAATTCCTTTGCCTTCCGGGTAATCACCTGGCTTTATATGCGCACCCGCGAAAATAGTGACTATTTTATTTTCCAGATCCTCACAGTATTCAGGATCAATTTTTGAGCTATCACAAAAAATTTTCTCCGATTTAATCATTGGATTTGTTAACCCCAGATAACCTCTCTTATCATCATTTTCGTCAAAGGTAAGAATAAGCAAACTATTATTCTTCTTTGACCATTGATAGTAAGGGCCAATATTCTCTTTCAGCCAGTCATCCCCCTTTTTTATACAGCACTTCATCATTTCTTCTTGTGACCCTGGACTACAGTTAGGCGGATAACAGTTATGCATATCGTTATCAAGGTTGGGAATGACAAATGAAACTGTTGGAAGTTTGTCGTATTCAGAAGGCGAGGGGAAATCTTTCCATCTCAGATTAGATGATGTCTCGATTGTTGGGCCATTAGGAACATTCGCAAAACTTATCCAGGGAACATGCTTCCGCGCGTAAACCCCATGTTTTGCAACTGTGCTGCCGATAGCGGGCAAGCTTTCCGAGTAACCTTTGAACGAAAATCCTTTTTTTATTAATTGATAACCAAGATTACTGGTGGTAAACGGATACGATGAATTAATAGTTTTATTAGGCACCTGGTCGGTAAAACCTACGTTTTGATTGTCACCGGAAAATAACCAGTAATAATTCCCCTGGCTAAAGTGTTCTTCTCCGAATATTTTTATGAAATTAGCTCCCTCCTTTTTCAGAACATCATTTATGTAAGGCGCGTATTCTTGACCTATTACCTCCTCATAATCTTTGTTTTCTTCAACGACAATGACAATATGATCATAGACTGGGAGATTGTCGGGCCAAGCGAGAATGTTATTTTTATCTGTTGCCATGCTAGTACAGGGCGTTAACAATAAAATACTAATAAGTAAAATCAACTTCTTCATAATATTTCCTTTCTTAACCGGCGTGGGGGCTCCCGCCCCACTTTTTCAGAATTGGTTATAACCTATCATCTCTTGTTATTGGAGAGGCGCGGTGGATTGCTCAGTCGGCTGTCGGGAAAGGTCGGTAACCCCTTTTTCCATTAACTGGGACTCGCTGAAGTCCAATACAACGGATTCCGCACCAAAACTCTTTGCCAGCATCTCCATGGTTTGCCTTGCAGATTTTTCAATCTCTGAGCTTAACTGCTTGATCAGTTGATTTGCCATAGAAGAGGCCTGCGTCTTTGCCTCGTCTTTTAACCTGTTCTTATCCTCTTCAGTAAAATCTTTTGAGAAAACTCTGCTAATAAGAGGTGGCAATAGCCAGTCCAACAGCTTGGCACTCTGTTCATCATAAAAGCTGATATCTTTTATATTAATGTCATACAAGCACTTTGGCATTGTTATCATGAACCTGCCCTGGCCCGCATCCATCACTCTAAAATCATGGCTTTTCAGGTCATACCAGAAATTTATTTCGAACTGAAAAATCATGGCCATCTTCATATTGGACATCAGCCAGGTAAGATACTTCTTTCCCACTTTGCCAAGCCAGTGATCAGCCGTTGTGACGATCTCTTTTGTAAATGCCTTAAACACCACCAGCTCACCCACAGATTTCATATTTTCCACAAAGGCATAGATCTGGTGTTGTTTTGTGCCCTCGCCAGAATCTTTCTTGCCGAAGGCCTTCTTTACTATAATTGATCCTGCAACCCCCAAAACAATGCCTATCCCAATCGTGATGAGTGCTGTGTCCATTTTTCATCTCCTATTATTTCATATGTCAAAATCGGGGGACGCCATACCAGTTTTCTAAAATATTACCGCGTTCGAAGATTAAACTAATATGGTGTCCCCAGATTACCCTTTAAAAAAGACATCTTCACGATTGTTCCCGCGCTGAGTAATATGATGAGGATAGCCGGGTGATGTAACGCGTGCTATTCTTGGCATGCGCTATGTATATGCCTATTGATGGCCATCGTCAATAAATAGGGAAGTGCCCCTATTTATTTATTCAGTTTTCTAAAATATTGCCGCGTTCGAAGATTAAACTAATATGGTGTCCCCAGATTACCCAATTGCCTGCTTCGGCACCTTGCTCAGCGGGATACTCAGGGCCTTGGCCACCCCTTCGCCGTAGGCCGGGTCGGCCTTCAGGCAGTTGCCGATGTGGCGGATTTTGATCATCTCCGGCGCATCGTCCATGGCCCGGGCGGTGTTGCCGAACAGGGCCTCCTGTTGCTCTTTACTCATCAGGTGAAAGAGCTTGCCCGGCTGGGTATAGTAATCGCTGTCATCCTCGCGGGCGTTCCAGTGGGCCGCGGCCCCGCTCAGTGCCAGAGGCGGCTCGGAGAAATCGGGCTGTTCCTGCCACTCACCATAGCTGTTGGGCTCATAGCCAAGGGTTGAGCCATAGTTACCGTCCACCCGCATCTGGCCGTCGCGGTGATAACTGTGGAAGGGGCAGCGGGCCTTGTTCACCGGGATCAGGTGATGGTTGACCCCCAACCGGTAACGCTGGGTGTCGCCGTAGGAGAAGAGCCTGCCCTGGAGCATCTTGTCGGGTGAGAAGCTGATGCCCGGCACCACATTGGCCGGATTGAAGGCCGCCTGCTCCACCTCGGCAAAGTAGTTTTCCGGGTTCTTGTTAAGTTCCATGACTCCCACCTCGATAAGGGGGTAATCCTTTTTGTACCAAACCTTGGTCAGGTCAAAAGGATTGTAGGGGAGCTTGGCGGCCTGCTCTTCGGTCATGATCTGGACGTACAGGGTCCAGCGCGGGAAATCGCCTTTCTCTATGGAGTAGTAGAGGTCGCGTTGATTGCTCTCACGGCATTTGCCGATCACAGCCTCAGCCTCCGCATCGGTGAGGTTTTTGATGCCCTGTTGGGTGCGGAAGTGGAACTTGCACCAGTAGCGCTCGTTTTTGGCGTTGATGAAGCTGAAGGTGTGGCTGCCGAACCCGTGCATGTTGCGGAAGCTTCCCGGGATGCCGCGGTCACTCATGACCACGGTCACCTGATGCAATGCCTCGGGCAGGGATGTCCAGAAATCCCAGTTGTTTTTGGCGCTGCGCAGGTTGGTGCGAGGGTCGCGATGGACGACATGGTTGAGATCCGGAAATTTGAGCGGGTCGCGGAGAAAGAAGACAGGCGTGTTATTGCCCACCAAATCCCAGTTGCCCTCCTCGGTGTAGAATTTAAGCGCAAAACCACGGATGTCGCGTTCGGCGTCGGCAGCACCGCGTTCTCCGGCCACGGTGGAAAAGCGCGCGAACATCTCGGTTTTCTTGCCGATCTTGGAAAAGATCTTGGCGCGGGTGTACTTGGTGATGTCGTGGGTTACGGTAAAGGTGCCGTAGGCCCCGGAGCCCTTGGCGTGCATTCGCCGTTCCGGAATAACCTCACGGTCGAAATGGGCCATTTTTTCCAGATACCAGACATCCTGCAGCAGCTGTGGTCCGCGAGGGCCGGCGGTCATGACGTTCTGGTTGTCCGGTACCGGAGCCCCGGCGTTCGTGGTGAGTTTTTTCTTGTCGTCTTTCATTTTTGTTCTCCTTTTGTTTATTGTTTTCGTTCAGCTAACGCCCAGCTTGAGAGGTGCGAATGAAGCGCAGCGGAATGAGCATCCTACTCATAGAATTCCAGCAATTCCTGGCAATTCCAGGTAGAGTAGAGAACTGGCAATGACCGCTTTAGGCTGGCTTATCTGTTTCTGCCCCTTTCGTCTGGCAGTGCCTAAATAGCCGCACCATAGTTGCCTTGCCAATCCTCCCTCATCAAACCGTGCATGCGATTTTCCCGCACACGGCTTTCCGATGTTCTTCATCGCAAGGCATGCATAGCACTCGCTGTACCCCAGCATTAAGTGGGTTGAGGAGACCCGCCGAGTACCAGCGTTCTCTACTTGGCCTGACAATAGAGCTTCCTCCATCGTGTCCTGGTGATATTACAAAGTGAATAGCCATTCGGCAATCTTCATCACCCTCCACTCTTCGGTTGCATGAACAAAGTAGGGTCCCTTCCCTCGGGCAGGGTTATGTTGTCCCATGCCCTCAAACGGTACTATGAACCCCTCCGACTCCCGATACAGCCCGCCGCGATTTCGTCGCCTTATACGCGCCAGTTGATATTCCTCAATCATCACCATATCGGGTCTCCAGCACTGGACTGTTTATCTTCCGCAACATGCCACCCCTGCTACCCCGAAAGATCGCTCAGGCCACATCCGTTATCTCTGCCTTCGCACATCGGCCTTCCCCTTGTGTCCACAGGGTCGGCATCTCCAACTTAGTTTGACGAGGCTACGTGTAGGTTCACTTTCGTTACGGCCTGCTGCTTTGCCAATTGGAAACTTACGACCCCTTGTTGCCAAGACGCCGCTCCCTTGAACTACCGGGGCGAATCGGACAATTCCCCGGACGGGACTTTAACCCGCAAGATAAAACAGTTGTTACTGCGTACGGACACCTTACTTAATTATGCAACGAGCTGAAAAAATAACTGAGAATTAAGTAAGGTGTCCCCCTATCTCCCCTATCTCCTAGACTGAAAGCGTTTCTTCAGAACATTATAATCCAGATGCAAGGCGCTGGATATTTTGCAAAGGGAGTGATCGGCGCAAAGACGTACCGCGTCTTCCCATAAAGCAGCCGGGATGGGTGTGCCACGCTTCCTCCCCTCACGCCATCGCTCAAATCGCTGCTGAACTTCTTCAAGGCTTCGTCCTGTGTAGGCTGCAAACTGCTGCTCCATCGGTTATCCTCCTCCTTAAGTTGATAACCGATCATACCTACCCACCACAAATTTTTCACGCAGCCTTACCGGAAAGACACCTCCGTCTCTCTTGCTCGCCTCCGGCTCCTTATTCTTGCCGGCCTGCAGAATATCCGACTCTGTCTCACCGACTTGTCAGCAATAAAACCGAAACCCGAATTGCCAAAGCCCATCTGCCCGGCCTGCGGCGGTTTCCTGCTCTATCTTTTCAGTCTCATCCCGAACAGGCCATGCAGAGGGCCAACTTGACCAAGCTTCTTCCTCCATTGCTTCTTCCCGCAGAATACCCTGAAAGGGGCAATGGAGTAGTGCGCCCAAACCGAAAATATAAGCCCTAAAACCAATCCAATAAAGGCAATTTTACATGAGAGGTGATGCTGATTTCATGGACGGATTTGAAAATCCCCTCCCGACTCCCCAATAGCTTCCTGATTTTCTCCACCTCCCGAACATCCCCTGCGAAGCATTACCCTATATATGGTTAGCCCGCGGCTTCTTGAACAAAGGATTGAATGCGACCTTCCAGGTCTCATCAATCCTTATTGGTTATACGTCGCTAATTTAATTCTTTAGAAATTGTTTTCTTTGTTAATGCTTTCCGAGATCCTCAATCGTCAAACGATAATTACCAGAATTTCCCCGGTAGTTTTGGAATTGAAATGGGAAGTTTAAATGGTTTTCCCTCTTCTTTCTCCACCGCCTTTTCTCCTTCTTTCGTTTCCGGCATAACTGGCACACCAAGAGAGAATTTCTGATACCCTGCTGGAATCTCAAAAAGGGTATCTGGCTGTTTGCCGATTTTTAGATTTTTGTATTCAATTGTCCAGCTTCTGTCCGCAGCCTCTGTCTTTATCGGTAAACCTGAGTCAACAGTAATCCATTGGAAGATGGTCTCTTTTTTATCGGCCGCTGTATAAACTATCCTGTATTTATTAGTCGTTTTCCCGTCTATCGTTTCTTTGCCAACAAGTTTTCGCTCAATTTCACCCGGCATTTTGTCTGTTGCAGCAGCCATGTCTTCAGGCCTTATGGGTTGTTCCATATACATATTCTGCGCCGGCATGAGTATCCAGACTACATTTTTGTCTATTCTTGT